>NZ_MBQA01000066.1:0-511 GCF_001709235.1 Pseudoalteromonas sp. BMB | reverse complement strand
AAGGATCCATTCACACCTCAATGGTGTCAACAATCTTGAGAACTTTGGGGCAGACGTTCGTGGAAAGCGAGTTAAAAGAACTAATTATAGAAATTGATTCGGACGGCAGCGGTGAGCTAGAGTTCGACGAGTTCTTGGCACTGACAGCCAGGTTTCTGGTAGAAGAGGATTCTGAAGCCATGCAAGAGGAACTTCGAGAGGCCTTCAGGATGTACGATAAAGAAGGGAACGGGTATATCAACGTTTCGGACCTCAGAGAGATCCTCAGGGCTTTGGATGACAAACTGACAGAAGATGAGCTTGACGAAATGATTGCTGAGATTGACACAGACGGTAGCGGAACGGTAGACTTCGACGAGTTTATGGAGATGATGACTGGTGATTGAAGACTTCCTCTCCCTTGTGATCCATTATTACGGGGAATGTAAAGCACAGTTACACCTCCAGCCGTAAAGGAACTCTCTTCACCTTCACAATCTTTCGGTTAAATCACATAAATAGATCACCCTGG
>NZ_MBQA01000065.1:0-534 GCF_001709235.1 Pseudoalteromonas sp. BMB | reverse complement strand
CTCTTCCGATCTGTTCATTGTATTTTCAGAATGCTAGTTCTCCTGTAATGGAACAGCTAATTTTTTTTCATGATCATACTATAATTGTTTTAGTGTTGATTACTATTTTGGTAGGGTATATATTAGTTAATTCGTTGGTGGGTAGGGATTTTAACCGACATGTTTTTGAAGGACAAGAGTTAGAAAGAATTTGGACTGTTTTACCTGCTGTATTTTTATTGTTTATTGCTTTACCTTCTTTGAAGTTATTATATATAATAGAAGAATTAGATAATCCGGATTTGAGAGTTAGGTCGGTGGGACGGCAATGGTATTGATCTTATGAGTATGCAGATTTTGGGGTGAAGGGCTTTGAATCTTATATAATTCCAAGAGATAATATTCCATTGTTTCGATTAATAGAAGTGGATAATAGAATATCTTTACCAGTAGACACTGGTGTTCGAATTATAATTACGTCAGGGGATGTAATTCATTCTTGAACTATGCCTGCTATGGGGGTTAAGGCTGATGGGATTCCAGGACGGTTGAATC
>NZ_MBQA01000064.1:0-395 GCF_001709235.1 Pseudoalteromonas sp. BMB | reverse complement strand
GGCTCTTCCTCGCTTCTGTCGCTTGCTGTTTAAGTCGGTTTTTGTGTTCTAAAGACAGGAATTATGGGTGACGAAGAAAAGAAAGAGAAGAAGAAGAAAAGCAAGAAGAAGGCAGAGGAAGAAGGTGGGGACGCCCCTGCCGCTGCACCTCCACCGCCCAGGCCCTCATCCCAAAAGAGGAGAGCACAAAGATCCGGCAGTAATGTCTTCGCCATGTTCACCCAGCACCAGGTCCAGGAGTTCAAAGAGGCTTTCCAACTTATTGACCAGGACAAAGATGGATTCATCTCCAAAAATGACATCAGAGCTACATTCGATTCCCTTGGCCGTCTATGCACAGATGCTGAGCTTGATTCCATGATGGCTGAAGCGCCCGGCCCCATCAATTTCACCAT
>NZ_MBQA01000063.1:0-292 GCF_001709235.1 Pseudoalteromonas sp. BMB | reverse complement strand
TGATGGAACAACTTATTTTTTTTCATGATCATACTATGATTGTATTAACGATTATCACTATTTTAGTAGGGTATATGCTTTTTAATTCTATTTTTATTAAAAGATTTAATCGTCGAGTGTTTGAAGGGCAAGAGTTGGAAAGAATTTGGACTATGTTACCTGCTGTTTTTCTTTTGTTCATTGCTCTCCCTTCTTTAAGGTTATTATATATGATGGAGGAGATGGATGATCCTGATATTACTATTAAGGCTGTAGGGCGTCAGTGGTATTGAGTTTATGAATATGCTGATTT
>NZ_MBQA01000062.1:0-254 GCF_001709235.1 Pseudoalteromonas sp. BMB | reverse complement strand
AGAGATATGGGCATCCTCATTATCACGCACCACGACCGGCTGTTGGAACACAACACGCCCGATTACACGCACGTGATGCTGGGCGGGCGCATCGTGGAAACCGGCGGTGTCGAGTTGGCACGTGAGTTGTACACAGAAGGCTATGACCGCGTCCGCGCCCGCCACCCCGAGGACGCGGCGATCGAAAAAGAAATGGCCGCTGCGGACAAGAAGGTATTGAGCACCGTTCCATAATTGAACCACAAAGGACATCT
>NZ_MBQA01000061.1:0-286 GCF_001709235.1 Pseudoalteromonas sp. BMB | reverse complement strand
CTCTTTTCCACCCACATAATAGGAGCCACAAAACACATCAGCGCCGCAGCATTGGCAGTTAGCTATGCACCGATCTCCTAGTTGTCTGCTGCATCTTGTAGGTGTTTCTGCTTCGCCGCGCTGCTGAAGTTCTTCCAAAAACTCATCTGAGACAGCAGCAATTTCATTTCTGTCCTTTGAAGGAGATGAGATAACCCCAACAACTAAAACCGCAATTATAAGTACATTACGCAACTGCATCGTGAATAAGCTTCTGAAAGTCTCAGTTTTTAGTTGTCACCTCCTG
>NZ_MBQA01000060.1:0-238 GCF_001709235.1 Pseudoalteromonas sp. BMB | reverse complement strand
AAATCGAGTTAATGTAGGATTTCCTACAGCAAATCCCCCCCAAACTCATTCAACCATTATTACACCTAAATAAGGAACAGCAGACAACAGATTTGTAATAACAGTAGCAGCCCAAAAAGACATCTGCCCCCAAGGTAAAACATATCCTAAAAATGCTGTGCCCATAGAAAATAGAAAAATAGTCACTCCTCTAATTCAAGTGTTCTTAAATCGGTAAGATCCATAGATCGGAAGAGCA
>NZ_MBQA01000059.1:0-653 GCF_001709235.1 Pseudoalteromonas sp. BMB | reverse complement strand
GACAAATCAAGGAGCTCCAGGTCAGGTTAGATGAGGCTGAAGCAGCTGCTCTCAAGGGTGGCAAGAAGATCATCCAGAAACTCGAACAGAAGGTTCGGGAACTGGAGACAGAACTGGACAATGAACAAAGACGTCATTCCGAAGCTGCCAAGAATGTCAGGAAATCAGAGCGTCGCGTCAAGGAGTTGCAATTCCAGGCCGAAGAGGACCGCAAGAACCAAGAACGCATGCAAGACCTTGTAGACAAACTGCAACAGAAGATCAAGACATACAAGAGACAGATTGAGGAGGCCGAAGAAATTGCTGCTCTGAATCTGGCCAAATTCCGCAAAGTCCAACAGGAGTTGGAAGACGCTGAAGAGCGTGCAGATATGGCAGAGAACGTTGCCGCCAAGCTCCGTGCCAAGAACCGCAGTTCCGCATCCGTCGGTAGAGCAATGAGCCCAGTACCCATGGGAAAACCAGGGCGCAAATCCAAAATTGATGAAGAGTAAATGAAGGAACCACTGTAATTACATTATAGCCATCGGGTGTTCACCTTCTCCCAGGTAAATTCGCCCACGTCGTCGATCCACTACTTCTCCCTGTTCACTGTGTGCCCCGCCCCATCAATATAGAAGGAGGAGTCCAAGAAACATTAGATTCAGCAGATC
>NZ_MBQA01000058.1:0-374 GCF_001709235.1 Pseudoalteromonas sp. BMB | reverse complement strand
TCCGAATTCAAGCCTGCCTCGTTACCACGTACACAGCGAAGATGAAAAATTTTATCGCACTGTCCTTGCTGATGGCTTTGGTCTGCGTCGTGTCGATGGGAATAAATATAGCCAAAGTAGTCGATGACGCCGAAGGCTTACTAGACAACGACGTGGCCCCTGTTCATCACAGAAGATGCGGAGAAACGAGGCGGTGCTTGCGTACATGCTGTGTTAATAGTACTTGCCTGGCTCAGCGTTTTGACGGCGAGAAGTGCGTAGATAATAAAGCAGAATGTTGCAGATCAAAACGTTGCACTGATGGTTTCTGCGGGTCAAGAACTAGTATTATTACAGCTACTCCTACTGCTACTCCTACTGATACTCCTACTGAT
>NZ_MBQA01000057.1:0-259387 GCF_001709235.1 Pseudoalteromonas sp. BMB | reverse complement strand
TGACGAAAAGACCTGCCAAACTCAAGTATAAATAGTCTACCGGAAATGCATCAACCAGTGTCAGTACAATCAACATAAATCCAGCAATTGCGGACAATATGGTGATTACCATTCTAAAAAGTATTAGGCTTGGGTGACGAACTACCGCAACTTTTTCACCGTCACAATTCCAAGCGCCAAAAAGGCGTGTAGGGCCATCAAAATCGTCTCTCGGCGCAAACGCGTCTTTCAGGGTTTTGCATCTTTAAACTTACAACCGTTTAATTCTTCAGCCTTGGCGAGTCGTTCCTTATAGCTTAGGTTATGGAGATAATCTTTCGTTTGTTCTTCATAAAAAACACCACTTCGGCGATAACCTGTTTCTCTATCTATATACGCATCAATTTTTGCGAAGTCTTCTTTTTCTTCTTCGGTAGCTTCTTCACGGTACTTTCTGTTTCTTTCTTTAGCTCTCTCAATTAAATAAATATTCCGCTCTTCCTGAGTCATCTCTTCAATCTTTTTCATCAACAACTCCTTTTAGTTGACTACCATAAAGCACTTGTAATGATTAACGCCCTACCACACTTCCATGCGATTTACTTGGCAGTCGTCGGCATCAAAGTACTTTTTCATCACCTCTGGAAATGGGCTATTGCCGTGAGCATTCCTGTTATTCTTAAACTGGATTTCCATAGATTTGTGATAGTACTCGTCAATCGGTTGAGTAATATCCATAAACCTATTCATTTGTGACCAATCGTGAACATCACCTCCCCCTGCAATCCCAATACGATTTCCAAACCAATAATGTTCTGGGTATTTTCTACAACTTAAGTAACCCGTTTGCATCGATGCGCTACCTCGTGCGTTCTTTACTTCTGGACCAACAACATACTCAAGATCTTCTATGGGGATATAAAATGGCTTTCTGAATAAGGTGTAAGGCGTTTTTACCAGACCGGTATGGCGATTAAACTCTATTGCATCAATAAAACGAATTGCATTCCCTAATTTGTACATTATTAAAGGGAATGCAGTCAGTAAAAACAGCCCTAACCATGAATGCCAAGCAGGCATACTGTCGTCTGTCATACTAACTACTAATAAACTTATTCCAGCCAAAGGACCCCATACCAATGAAAGCAATCTAAGTGACCATAGCCCTGGAGAGCGCGGTACGGAAACAACCCGACCATCACATTTACTCGAGTAACTTACACCACTAAAGTCGTCTCTTGGCGCAAATCTGTCTTTACAGGGTTTTGCGTCTTTAAACTTACAACCGTTTAGTTCTTCAGCCTTGGCTAAGCGTTCCTTATAGCTTAAGTTATGAAGATGATCTTTGGATAGTTCTTCATAAAAAACACCACTAAGTCTATAGCCTGACCTACGATTTACATAGGCATGCCTCTTCGCTCTTTCTCTTTTTTCTTCTTCGGTAGCTTCTTCTCGATAATATCGTTCTCTTTCTTTCGCTCTTTCCTCTAGGTATTTATCTAACTCATCTTGAGTCATATCTTCAATCTTTTTCATTCTTCGTTTCCTTCTATCTTAATGGCGGCCTTTCAGGAAATCTGAACTTTTGATTTAATCTTGAAAGTTCTTTAATGTATCGAACCCCTTTAGTGATCAAATAACCATCGTCTTTTTTAGTCACCACCGTTGGTAAAGAGTACAACTTAGTTGCACTTTCTATCACTTTTTTACCTTTACCATTGGGGTAACTTTCTACTTCTATGATTAACTCAATAGAGCTACCAACTTCTAGGTTTAACAGTTCACAGAGCTTACCTTCAGTGAACTCAAAGTAATAACCGGTTCGATTAGGATATAGCTTCCAACCACTGCTAAGCTTGGCCAACTGATGATGATTTATCTCCTGTATTTTATCATCACCTTCTTTTGACCAATAGAAACGAGCAGAAAACCCTTCTGATTCATTGGTTAGTGGCGCGCTTACCTGTACCTTAAACACACTTAAAAATCTTTGAATATTTATCGAGGGAGAGTACAACATGCTGTAAAAATCGGTTAACGCATTTTCCATTTTTTGCTGCCATGTTGACGCCCGTATAGCTGAAGACTTATTGCTATCGTCTTTATATTTTTGTTGGCGCTTTTTACTCCAAGGACAGGCATTTAGCCAAGCCTCAATTTCAGACTCATGAAAAATCAGTAGTAGGCCAGCACCAATCAAGATAATCAACAACCCCAATAACCCTAGCGCACTTGCAATAGCGCCAAATGTTGCGACAGCGCCAACACTTAAAGCGGAAATTAAATGTGTTGCAGCGACTAAACTTGCTGAAGCGGTTAGTGACAAAAAACCCACCATCATCGTCATATTGGCATAATATAATGCGGTATCTCCGCTTTCCTTTTCTAACATCGCATCCTTAAACGCAACATAAGCGCTAACAGCTGCAGCAATTAATGTTACCGCATTTGCAGTAAAAACCAGTATTCCTCTTAACATCCCAATTGGGGATATATGTTCCGCTGAATTCCTTAAAATAGCGTTAACCTGTTTCGCGGTGGGTAACCCTGCCTTTTTTTCTACCACATTCGCACCGATGTTGATCATAATATCGGCAAAGTCAAATACAGCTGACACTTTAGCAAGCCCACTAGCGTTAGCATTTGTCATTGTGTCGTATAAATTAATTACTTCTAATGCAGCAATAAAAGATAGTGTCCCATTTAACGCTATATTGTAAGTTCGAGGTTTTACACTAAACTTTGAGAGTCTTTCCAATGACTCAACTTCCTTTTGTAGACTATCAAACTGCCACTCTTGTATATCAATGTCATTTACTAAGTCTCTGATCTTTGCTTCAGCTGAATTTATATCACCGGTCAAGCCTTTAACTTTTCTCGCATCCAACACCAATACTTTTTGCTGTAAGCGTTTTTGTGCAAATTCGGCTTTTATTTTTTGCCGCTCCAGTGTTTTTTCAATTTCACCCAAGGTACCATCCAGAGACAAAATATGATCTAACTGTTGCTGAACAATCTGTCCTCCACCCAACTCAGTTCTGACATAAGGGTGTGCTACAGGATTCTTCTGATGACTATCAGCAAACGCCTCTGCCGCTTTCTCCAGCTCATTCAGGCGCTTAGATGCTCGTTCAGCTTTTGACTGAAAATCCAGAGGTAAAAATCCATCAGGTAAATTGCCATCTAAATAATCTGCAATTGATAGGTTAATCTCTTTTATCAAACCATTTGTCGAAACATCTACTAATTGCTTAAATCGACCAAAGAGATCCCCTCTGACACTGTTTTCAAATCTGGCTGATTTTGCATACTCTATAGAGCTTGACAATGCACTAAGCTCTCTCTTTGCATTCGTTAGTTGATATTGCACATTGGAGGCAGTTTTTTTGATATCACGTAATGCTTGCTCTTGGCGTTTTATTTGTAAGTCTAGCTGTGCCACTACTGAGTCAGGATTCATCCCTCCTGCAACAGCCGCATTTAAAATTTGGTTACGCGCTTTAATATATGCACTAATTTCTGCTTGTTTAGCTTTAATAGAGCGCTCTAGTTCCACCTTTTCATCTTTTAGTGCATTTGTATCAAGCGCTAACGTTTCTGCTTTGGCTTTACGGTCTCCGTATACCGATTTGATATCCTGCCCTTGGGCTGCATTTAATCCAGTTGGCACCTCGAGGCCAATCACCAAAAATCCCCACATCGCCTGTGAGGCTCTTCGGAGCACTTGTTTTACCGCATCTGTATATGATGCGTCTTGGTCATGCATGGGCTGCAAGTTATCTTGCATAAGCGTAAGATCAAAGCGCGTGTCAAATTCGTCGTTTGAACCTTTAAGACGGCACTCATACGCAGTCATCTCATCCTTTATCTTTTTAGGATAGAACAGCTCAATTAATCTTAGCCTTTCAGTCGGATGCGTCCCCATCGCTTTTAGCCAACATTCTTGCCCTAAGTCATTCGCATCCAATTCATCTAACTTTTTGAAATCATCGTCTGACACCGCAAAATGACTGATCAGGGTAATGGTTAAGTCCTTTATTGGGCCGAGTACATCGGAGCATACTGCGTATAGTAAGCACCGGCGTATATCATCGTAGTAGGCATAGTCTTCAATGGAGTAATAAAAAGAATTGTTTTTTTGCTCGTCGCTAATAATCTCAAAGAGCTTCGCTTTTGATTGATTAATTTGCAGACCGAGTTCAAAGGCGCGGTCAGTGTGTAGATATTCTCTAAATTCAGTGGTGCTGAAGCTATCTTCTATATACTCCCGATACTGCTGTGCAAGATCTTCGGCGTCTTCATCAACTTCCACTCCGAGCGCCTTCTTCTTTTCTATTCCTTTTGGATAGTGAAAGAAAGTGCTCTGAATTGCAGTTGCTAACGAATGCTTTGCCAATTGGTTTGGACTAGGTTCAAAACGTTCTGTGTTTGACTCTGATTTAAATTCAGGGTCTTGTTGTATTGATTCTACGGGAAGGCTTAACAACTCCTTGCGGTATATCGCAACTCTGGCGCTGGTGTCACGGGCTAACCCTAAACTGTCGGCTAGTACCGGTACATACACACCTGACATATCTGGAACAGGTAAAACTAGGTGATCGGGTAATGTCGAATTATCGTAACCCTGCTTAAAACTTGCCAGTTTATCGAGTTTTTGCATTCTGTTGGCACGTCTGTTGGTCGCTTTGTCTCCGTTAAGACCGGGCTTTACACTTGGTCCATAATTTAAACGCGGATCCGTTTCAGCCATACCGCCAAATGCTTCAATTTGCTTCCAGCTCCATTGAGTTTCTGAATAAGCAATTTCTACACTACACTGTTGACCATACAACTTGTTTGGAACGATGATGGTACTTAATTCTTCTGTGGTGGCTTTTCGCTCACCTTTGTCAACCATCTCAAGTGCTAATTCTGTATTGTCTACACTACACTCTTTACCATAGTTATCTTTTTTATACGAATATTCAGCAACACGAATAACTCTATGACCCTTTTGAAAGGCTAAATTGACATCTTTAAACGCGACACCCTCACCATTTTCCCTTGGGAGTACTTCCAGTTCTCGCCACAAATGACCGTCAACGTAAATATAGATAAACCCTTCTCTTAGCTGATCTTCTCCCTCTATCCCCATTCTCAACGGATAAATATGAACCAACTCCACTTCTGCATCTTGCGCAGTGTCATTCGCCGAAGAAGTACCAAGTGGTATTTTGTAGTATCCCGAAGTGCCAAGATCTGGGTTAGTATCAGCAACCATCAAAGACACTTTCTCTTGGTCGTTTGCTAGCCCTTCAAAAACCAGCTCTCTGTGAGCGGTTTCAAGATTCGTTAAGTCTGGTACTGTAAAATCACTCATCCTAGTTTCACTCCATCCTTGTAATACTCTTTACCTGATACGCTTACTTTTAACTTTTTACTTCCTGATTTATCGGGGGTTGCATCTCTTTTTGCCACTGACAGTGAGCTAGGAGTAGCACCACCCGGTTGGTTAAGGGGAGAAGGCGGCGTATTTTTACTGTTAGAGATCATAAGATCTCCTTGGCGAACGGCGGGTTTTCCTTCGATATACACATCAAAAGAGCCGAGAATAAATTCGGCTTTGCCTTTTATAGTGCCGCTAGCGATACCTTTTTTTCTGCCGGGCTGATCGCCTGTGCTTTTTGAAAAGTTACTTTTTATATTGGCTGCAGGGTTGCCATTGATTTTTACCGAACTTGCCGTGCTCGCTGCATCACCCGATTTGGCGAGATTGCTATAAGGAATTGGCACAACAACCTTACCAATCTTAGTCCAGCAAACATCTATGGTATTTAGCATGCCACCACTGTCTTTATGGACTGCAGTGCGACCATTAATTAATACGTTTTGGCCGCTTACGATACCGACTTGTTGTGCTTCGCTATCTACATCTTTTTCAATTTGTTCCTCAGTGCCAGCTTGCCATCCTATTTTGCGCTCAACCAAATCTAAAAATGCCCGAGCGTTGTCAATGGGCATGTGCATATTCATGCCAGTCTCTGGCTCTTGATGAGGTAGAATTGGCTCGTTTTTTCCATCGTTCCACTTAGGCGGTGGGACAATATAGTCACTGGCAAACTCGGTTATCATTTCACCCAGCATCATATCGCCATATTTAGCCCGCGCAATCTCATCTATAAATGCGTTTTCACCGCTTGCTTTATCAGGAAATACGGCAATCCCATTTACACAGCCAATAGCACCACTATTTTTCGCTGCGATAGTAAGCTTTAGCAATGCGGGATTATTATGTCGCCACGACACACTCCCGCCTACTCGAAGCGTCGCAGACATTGCATCTTGATCGTACTGAATCGAATTTGGTTCTTTTCCCTTTACTGCTGCGATAAAGCTCATAACACACTCCTTGTTACTGAGATTAATTGTGGTTTTTCTTGCTCGGTGATCAGCCACACTCTGTCAATATGGCTATTTAACGGGTTATGTAGATAACTACTGGCAACCGCAAGTCCCATTGCATTATGGCCAGCGCCAATATACCCAATGGTATTTGCCGTGTTGTTGAGTTCAATTAACGCGTCGTGTTCTTGGTACAAGGCGCGGCTGGCATTGAGCCACTCTCTTTGCCACTGCTCACTGAGTAAGCGGGTCGAAATATAAGGCTCGTTTATCTCCGCGTGCAGCTCTTTTAATAGCTCACCTAAGCCGCCCTGATATGCTTTAATTTGGCATCCATCTTTACTCGCGTTTGTACCAAGCAGTACGCAACCGCCTTCACTTAATACAACACCTTCAGGGCCGCCAACAACTTGTAGCTTGCCTACCCAGTTTGGCTTTGACGCTTCATCATAACCAACGCAACTATCTACAAATATATAGAGACTATTTGGCGAGAGCGAATCTGTATCAAGCACTTGATACAACTGAATATCGTCAACGTTCAGGTCAAGATGGTCACAAAGCGCCCTAACATCGGACAGTTCTATAAATGGCTCTTCTGCTTTTGCGTAGGCAGTAATTAGATTAATGGTGCCATCCCACGTGTTAGCACTGCCATCAAGCCGTTGCTTTGTCTGACTTAACAAAGATTCAAGAATGGCTAAACAGCGGTCTTTACGTCGTGTGACCGAGATTTCTTCAATTTGCGCGCGCAAGTATGGGGCATCGAGGCTTATATCATATCTAACAATTGCTTTGCTTGGCGTGCAAAAGCGCATGTTATTTGCGACGGCGGTATATATAGCACTGGGGTGGTTACCGGCGGGGGTTTCTAGCGCGATTAATTCAAACTGCATGTGCCACTCCTTGCGCTTGTGCCTCTTCTACTAAGAACACACTGTTACTGCCTGTTTGGCTCTTTTTTACCCTTCCTCGCCATATTAATGAAAACTGCTGTGTTTGCGAGTCAATTACCAGCGTATCACACTGCATATCAATAGGCGTGGCGTCTGGGCCATTAACCAAACGACAGCGAGGTACGATTCTCGGCAACGTTAGCTTTAGGCTTTGTCCATAAGGTAAATCTGGTGTCAAGCCCATCATTTCAATCCACCAGCCATCACTAAACGGGTTTGGAATTTGTTGGTCTTGCGGCGCGACTTGATAATGCGCAGCGGGGACTACTTCTTTAAATGGAAACTTACCCGCGAGGGCTTTGGCTTCGTCAACCTCTGGGAGTTTGTCACCCCTTGGCGACCAAAATGGTGGGATCGCTGCAAAGCTTGCAACCGCAGTGTCGTGACTCGGTTTTTTTAATACCTGATTAGCATACTCCACTTGCGGCAATGGCTGGCCTTTCGCTTCTTTATTCTTGAGCTTATAACCACGACCAAGAGGGTTTTGGGTAGAAACTTGTTCTTCATCCGACGGACTTGTGCCGCCATAGGCAAGTTGGTAATTTAATACACAGGACGATAATACTTGTGGATCGCTCGCCACGGGCCCGAATAGCGATCGCTTCCACACACGCTCACCAGTAACTCGAAGTAATTTATCAACAAATACCCTGTCGTTACAGCCGAGTTTTAGTCCAACTTCAATCACTCGCGCTTGCTTATCGGTTGGTGGAAAACAGGTCAATTCACCGTATACTTCAAAACCGGTTTTATAAGGCTGAACTTCGCTAACGGCGGTTAGGCAGGCTTCAAGCCCTTCACCGTCAAAGTCATCAGCAAGTACAACAGGCGCTCCAGTTGGATCAGGATACACATTACCCTTTACGTCGTATTCAAAGTTTTGCTTCACAGCGATGACTACGATGGGATCTTTTTCCTCATCCCAAGCCTCAACCGTGCTACTTTGCCACTCGGATTCATTCACTAGCATGGTTCAACTCCTGTTTCACTGATTGCCACTGAAGATAAGCCATCGGCATGTAAAAAAGCGCAGCACCAAGTGCGTGCGAGGAAATCTTGGAAAGCTTGCGCTGAGTTGCAAGGCCAGCCAACCCCTGTTGTAACCAAGCCGCTGGCTCAGAGACTTTACGCCCTGCGAGTTGATGTTGGGTATTTGCTGTTATTAAGGCTTGGCGTTCGTATTCTGCTTGCTTAAAACTGGGCAGTTTTTGCGATTTTTGAGATTGAATACCAGTCTCTGCATCACTTATTGCGAATTCTTCAGGCAAGTCGAGATCGGTGATTTGTTTCCACGCCTCGTAAGCCGGACGAGCGGTACTGGGGACTTCGAGTAACTTAACTAGATTTTGTAACGAACGGGTATGAGAAAAGTACGGAAACACTTCTGCAATGTAGCTTGGATTATGCTGGCAATAAAGTAAGCATGGTTCATCCCATTTTGGTTCGTCGAGTAAGCCTGCCAGCTGCAATAGTTTTGCTTTTAGCGCGGCATCATCGGTCATCGCAAACCGCTTCACTAAGTGCTCTGAAAGTTGCTCTGTATTACACAGCCACATATTCACCAATGCCGTGTAGGCAATTTCAGGGTTGCTATGTTCAAGTGCGGCCATGAGTTGGTGGCGCGACAAGTTAGCCGTACTAAATGCTAAATAGATAAGGCTCGTAGGCCAATTTTCATCTGTTGATAAAATTCGCTGCCTGAGTGCATCACCTAAATCAATGCGCCATGCTGACAAGTTATGAATGAGCAGCTCAGCAAGCGCAGGTTCGCTGTTAATCGCCGTGATGATTTCACTTGCTTGATCTTCAAGTGCTCTTGTCCCAAAGAGATGGTTAATGAGTAACAACAGCTGAGGTGAGTCAATCTCTTGGGTTAACGTAAATACATCGTCAATCGACCCGTGCGCGATACAATCTAGTTGAGAGCGATTTATCCAGTGTTCTTCGTCCGTCGCAGCTAAGGTATACACATGATTTAATAGTTGTTTTTCAAGGGCATGTAAACGCCCAGTCTCAACTATTTGGCGCGCATTAAACTTTTGATAATGACGCCAAAGCGACTTGAGTTGTTGACGGTGAACGGCCAATTTGGTTGCAGCTAAAAACATAGTCACACCGTATCAGCTTAATTTAATCGAATTGGCCAGCCTTGGAGGCTGAGATCTTGCTCAATATCGGCGTTTAACAGTTTACCTTCAAGCTGTATCTCACCATTGCCGTTGATCGCAATGCTGCCATTTTTGGTTTTAACACAGACTTTTTGCTCGCCATTTAACACCACGGTACCGTTGTTATTTGTCACCGACGCTGCCGGAAAGTCATTCGGTGCCGATAAGCGACCAAGAACAATAGGCATTGCCACGCTATGTAGCAACACTTCATCGTCAATACTTACGCGTGTCACACTGTCTAGTTGACCTTTAACCTTCATTTCTACATTAGATTCGTCACACTTCACTCGTAACACTTTGCCTAATTTATCAATGGCAGATACACGCCATACGATGTTACTCAACGATGGTGGAAATTGTATGACATTGGTTTTCATAGACTTTGCTCCCTGCTTAGTTATGGCTAATTGCTGAGCCAGACACTGAAATGTTGCTGGCGCTTAAGTTCAAGTTGTTCGCATCAATGGTAATATTACCTGCCGCATCAATTTCTATTTTGCCGCCGCCTTGAGAAAGCTGAATTGAGCCGCTACCTTGGCCAACGATTGAAATGTTTCTATCGGCATTGATGGTGAAGTTACCATTTTGCGCCGCAAGCTCAACATTACCGTCAACACTGAAGTAACTGATGTCTTGCGCGGCCTCAAGATTAATGGATTGCTGCGCTTCAAATTGAATATTGCTGTCAGCAGACTGAATTTTAATGTCGGTGTCTGCAGTGAGTTGAATCGCTTCTTTGGCATTGATCTCAATATTGGACTCAATACTTTGGATATACACCGCATCTTCTGCGCGAATGCTTATTTCTTTGTCGGCTTGTGCCACAATATTCGCTTGTGATTGCAGCGTCATCGCTTCTTTCGATTTAATATCGATGTAACCTTTTTTGGTTTCAAGCTTGATAAATTCGCTGCCTTCTGTGGCATTAAATTCGAGCATATTTTCTTGCGCTTTGGTGAACAGTTGGATTTTTTCTTCGCCTTGTTTGTCATCCATCAACAAAGTGTTTTCTGCCTTCGTCACCAATTTATTTTCGGTGGCATTCTCTGCAGTTACCGGGCTTAGTGCTTCATCGTTAAATAGCGCACCAAGAATGACCGGTCTGTCTAAATCTCCATTTTCGCCCGCCACCATAACCTCAGTTCCTTTGTTTAAAGGAAAGTGCATGCCGTGCCCACCAGGCCCACCATAGTGCTGCATAAGTCGAGTCGGTTTACTCTCTTCTCCTTCACCATCTTGGTTAAATGGCAGCTTGACTTTATAGCGCCCTTTGTCATCGACTTCTTGCTCAATCGTGGCGTTAAACGATGCAAAAACCTTTTTGCGCTTAATAACAGGCGCTTTAAACTGCACATCAATTGGGATAATCGTCGCTTGGTTTTTATAGGTTAAGCCTTTTACCTTGGAACCGTATTCAACACTACCGCCTTGACAGCCTTTGTGGGCAACGGACACCACTAAGTATCGACCGCTGTAATTAAGGTGATCGGTTATGGTTAAAGCTACGCCCGGGCGAAGCGCTCGACAGTCGGTATCGATTACAAAAAGGTTTCGCTGACAATCAATGCTTTGCTGGTGTACTTTAGTAAGTGCATCGCCATCACCCTCAGTCATGAAGTTTTCAGCAAATATGCTGTCTTCACCAAAGCCGCCCACCTCTGTTTGATTGTTGCTATTAACGGACAGTGCACAGCCTTTTTCATAGTCTTCGTCATACAGCCTAAAGCCGCTATTTAGTAAGCTCGCTTTTTTAGAAAAGGCAAAAACAGACTCGCTCGGTCTAACCTGTCCAGTAGGTGACGCGTAAGGCAAAGTGATCTCTTCCATCTCTGAAGAAAAATCACTGCTGCTGACAAATATCGACAGATTGGCTTGGCTACCGGTTGACTCTGTGCTGCCGTAAACAAAACCGTAGCGGCGCATTAGACGCGTTACAAAGTCAAAATCACTTTCATCATACTGTACTGTCATAGCAAGGGAAGGTGATGATCCCTTCAATTGCAATTTTCCTGACGGGAACCCTGCCTTGTCTAACACGCTTTTAACGATGGTATCCGCAGACATGTCGGTAAAAACGCGATTAGATCGTTGATGCTTGAGCAACACCAAAAGTGATTGAAAGGATAAGGTATACACGTAGCCTTGATGACTGCGACCATGGCAGACATATTCGGTAATAATTCCCGAAACCGTTCTGTCAGACATCGCCCACGTAATGGAAAATGTAACATCTTTACCAATGACCAGATCAGGCTCAATTAGTTCCTCACTTAACACCTCAATATCGAAGCGATAGTCACTACATAAGCTGTCATTCTGTGATTCAAAACTCAATACTTTAAATAAACTCCCAGACAACCCCGCAATTTCGATTGCAAAGTGACTCTCGTTTGCCTTAGGCAGTTTATCGGCAAGTGATGCGAACATTTCCATTTTTGTCTCCTTACTCGTATCTACCGTTAACTTAAGTCGGCGAATACGGCTTCAATTTCACCATTTTCATCCAGTGTCAGCGTCAGCAGATCTGGCATATCTTCTTCGCTCATAAAGCCCAAAATGGAGCGAGCGATCCCAGGTAAAATTTGTTGTTCAATTGTTGCGTTAACCAATCGTGCGCCGCTATCAGACATAGCGCATTTATCGGCTAGATAATCTAGCGCTGTTTGATCTACGCGCAGTTGTATAGCGTGATTGTCACGAAGTCGCGCTGCGACCTTCTCTAACTTTAGTGCCACGATATGTTTTAACACATCAGTATCAAGCGGGAAGAAAGGCACAACCTGCATCCGTGCTAAAAGCGCTGGTGCAAAATGCGCGAGCAAGTTTGGCTTAATTAAGCTGACTAGCTGCTGAAAGCTCGGTCTCTCAAACGGTGTTTCTTCTTCGTTATTGTCTTGTGCTTCTTCGTCTTCAGGTACACCCTGCTGAATGATCCCATCCACCATTTGCTGCATGGCCTGCTGCTCGGTTTCTGGTGTACAAGCATTGATGATTTGCTCGGCCCCTAAATTAGAAGTCATGATGATAACCGTGTTTCTAAAATCGATTTCACGCCCTTCACCATCACGCATTACACCCATTTCAAACACTTGGTAGAACATATTCATGACATCTGCGTGGGCTTTTTCCACTTCGTCAAGTAACACCACAGAATATGGACGTTGGCGCACAGCTTCGGTTAACACCCCACCTTCACCATAACCCACATAGCCCGGTGGTGAGCCTTTGAGTTGTGATACCGTGTGCGCTTCTTGATATTCACTCATGTTTATCGTGGTTAAGAACTTCTCGCCACCAAATAGTAGCTCGGCTATGTGTTTTGCGGTTTCGGTTTTACCAACCCCTGAAGGACCTGCTAATAAGAATACGCCCAGTGGGCCAGATGAGGCCGATACACCCGCTTTTGCTACCCGTAAGGTTTGTGCAATCGCAGTCAATCCAGCATTTTGCCCCACAACACTTTGTGCCAGTGATTGCTCAAGCTTAAGTAAGTTCTCCAGCTCGTCTTTCACCATGTTACCTACAGGGATCCCAGTCCAACTTGCGATCACTTGCGCTACCGTATCACTGGTCACTTCGGAGAAAATCGCATTGTCATCTTGATTTAATGCAGCAAGCGCTTGTCTAATCGCAGGTTTCTCCTCGTCGCTCGCACCGTGTAGGGCATTATAAGTATCAATTTGCAGCTCACGACTTTGCTCAAGCTCAGCAAGCTGCTCTTGGGCTTGTGTAAGCGCATCGGTGAGACTTTGAATACAGGTTTGATCTGCAATCCCAAGCTTTGATTCGATCGCCAAGCGTTCAATTCTGCTTTGATAGTAACGGATCTGCTCTTTGGCTTTATCAATCACCACAGGCGATGTTGCCGGTCCCATTCTGACCATAGCAGCCGCAGTATCTAGTACATCAATGGCTTTGTCAGGTAATTGTCTACCTGTGATATATCGTGCAGACAAAGTAACCGCGGCTTCAATTGCACTGTCTGTGATTTGAATTTGGTGGTGCTTTTCGTATTTATCTTTCAGCCCCGTGAGCATGAGCTTTGCCGCTTGCTCGGTTGGCTCATCGACTTTAATTAATTGAAAACGGCGTTCAAGTGCAGCATCGCGCTCAAAATATTTTTTATATTCGCTCCATGTCGTTGCAGCAAGTGTTCTTACTTCTCCACGTGCAAGCGCAGGTTTTAGTAGGTTTGCGGCATCTCCCATGCCAGCGTCGCCACCAGCACCAATCAAGGTATGCGCTTCGTCAATAAATAAGATAACGGGCGTCGCTGAACTCTTTACTTCATCAATGACTTGTTTAAGACGACGCTCAAATTCACCTTTTACACCTGCTCCAGCTTGTAGCAGACCCATATCTAGTACGCAGATCTTAACTTCTTTAAGTTCTGACGGAACTTGCCCTTCAACAACGCGCTGAGCAAGCCCTTCTACCACTGCCGTTTTACCAACACCGGGCTCACCGACAAAGATTGGATTATTTTTGCGGCGACGACACAACACATCAATTGCGAGACGGATTTCTTCGTTGCGCCCAAGAACCGGGTCAATTGCACCAGAACGTGCTTTTTCAGTGAGGTCTTCACAAAATGATTCCAGCGCGCTTTCACCTTGTGAACGGCTATTCGACACCGTGTTGTCAGCATTTGGCTTACTAAATACTTGACGCTCAGTCGAGCCTTTACAGATCTTGTTTAAATTCTGCTTTAAGAAGTGCGTATCAATCTTGTCGAACTCGCGCGCCAGTCCAAATGCAGGGCTGTATATCGCCATGTCTTTGAACGAGTCAATCAGCGCAGCTCCTGTGATCCAATCATTTTGATGGCGCATATTTGCACTGAACCATGCTTTTTCTAACCACTCATAGAGGCGACGGGAGAAAACCGGCTTGCTCGGGTTACCAGCATCTTGTTGATTGATAAATTCGAGCGCACTATTCCACAATGCGTCTTGATCAACTTCGAAGAAAGGTAAGATCTTCGCAACATCGCCGTCATTGTGCTCTTCCATTAACTTTAATAGGTAATGCTCTGGTAGCACTTCAAAATGCTTTCGACTCGCTGCGAATCCAGCCGCGGCTTCTAACGCTGTCGCGCTGTGATGATTGAGTTTGTCTATGAGATTCTTTATGCCTGTTGCGTCCATCTTTTAATCCTTGCTATTCCCGTTCGCATTAAAACTGTGATTGTGAATATATTTTCTTCTCTACGCGTGCGTTAACTTTACCTATCGCACAACTTATCCCAAGCTTGCCAGCCCCTAACCGAGTTCCCTCGCGCGCTTGGCGATTGATCTGCACTAACAGTTGCCAATTCATTTTGGTTGAGGTGTGCCAATTTAATAATTGTGATAAACGTTTCGCCTTTACACCACCTGGCTCATATAGCTGCGCCTCAGCCTCGTCCATTGGACCAAGCTCAATGCAAATACGATTGCCGGTGACCAAAACGCGTTTACCCAATACGCCATTACCACCCAATGAGAAACCGCTTTGTTTTGAGCCTAACTTGCCCGCTTCAGTAATACCTTCCCATTCAACGATATTATCTTTAATCGTTAAGCTTTCGTCTTGTAGCGCTTGCTTTAATACTTGCTCAAGCCCAGCTGCACTGGTTTGTTTGGCACTAATGAGGTTTAGTTTGCTCTTATCCGATTGGTTATTTTCAAATACCGCAGCAACTATTTGATCAAATTGCTGCGCACCAATGCCAGCAAGATTAATCTGAGACTTCTTCCAACTTTGAAATAGCTGGCAATACAGTACATGATTAAAAAGATCTAAAAATGCGCGTGTTCTTGCACCTACCTCTTCGTCTCCTGCGGCTTGCTCTAACAAGTAGTGCGGCATCGCAGCATCAACGCCATATAAACCGAGAAATGACGTTTCAAGCCTCAGCTTACCTCGTTGCCTTACTTGCAATTCACAGCGTCTAACGTCTGACGCTGGAAACCCAAGTTCTTTATACGGTGCAATTTCAACGCGATGACTGTGGCCACTTTGTAACTCGTTATTGCTGGCCCAATGCTGTTCAATAAGCGTTAGCGCCTTGTACAAACTAAAGCGCCAAGGTGTGGCCATCAAATTAGCTATCGGCTCTGGCAGTTTTGCCCAAATGGGTTGGTTTTGCTGCTCCATCATTTACACCTGATAACTGTCGCCTGCCGTCACGTCCCATTCCCACTCATGGTAACTTGGCAGCAGCGTCACTCTGGTTTTTAAACATTCGTTAATTGGCGCATATAATTTAAAGAACTGATGCAACACATCACAAAAATGATACGCATCGGCTGTGCAAACAAAGCTCTTTTCGTTTAGGGTTAAGTGGATCTCTATCCCTTTAACGAACACGCCCTTTTGTAGCAATGAGATAGGTTTAGATTCAGCGCCTTGAATACTCTCAATACGGTTTCGATTTTCAGAACGCTCCGACCAATCAAACAGCGCCAATAGCTTTTTCAGCTGGGTTGGCTCCGCAAGCTGAGAAAAACGCATATTCAATAAGCTAATGAGCTGCCAATGTAAAGCCTGATCAGGAGAATTAAGCAACTTGCTCGGTCTTACGACATTTTTAACGCTAAGTACCGACGGTACATCAGCGCTTTGTGCATTGATATCACCCTCTTGCAGTGTTTGCCTTGGCCACGCCGCGTTATGCGCCAACAGATCCGTCGATAAAGTAGTAATATCACCCACTTCTTGCATTGAAAGCTGAATGTAAGTCTGCGGCGACACCCCGCCAATATCACGGCTTATCAATGAATACAAATGGGCGTTATCTTCATATACCGTGCTATACCGAGAAACAAAGTCGATGGCTTCTCCAGTGCTACTGCTTGCGCCTTGTACCGACTTAACGCTATAACAAAAACTCTCTCCAAGTTTATTTTGCACTGGATGTAGTTGGTATTCGGTTTGGTTTTCGCTGACTCGGATAGGCTCGGCATCTACCGAGTAGATATTTACCGCAGGTACACAATTAAGCAGGATATTATCCGCATTTACTTTGTTACCGGGCGGTAATTTAATATCACTGGCTATTTTAATGCTGATGGTATTAGTGTCTGGATCAATATTTAGTGTATCCAGTCCCGTTAGTTCAACAAAATAGAACTTTTCACGAGAGTTAAAGTAATCAAGCAACAACGCATAAGCGGGATGACTCTGTTCGCTATTCGGCAACATTCCGGTGCTGTCTTTATGAAAAGCCGCATCAATTTTTGACTTGTTCAAGGTATATTGCGTCGTACTGCCAAGCTTTCCTGTCTCAACCTCTATCGCTGCGTTTGGATTCTTCATCATTTGATAAAGACTGGCGCAAAGCGGCGTGTCTCCACGCAAATACACCCGCAATTTAGAGAGATCGTAATCATCTAAACTGCCTTGGCCTAACCGCTTAAGGTGTAAGTTTAACGTCGCACCAGTGTGGATCTCATGATAGTCCACAGAGTAGATCTCAAACGGCAGCACTTTCGTTTCTGCGGTGGTAGTAAAGTGACAAGCCACAGGGGCGTTATCACTTTTATGGGAAGAGATTTTCGCGCCTTTTGGCACACTCACCAGTCCTTGCATGGTGAGTTTTGGCGCAAACTCTAGCACCGTCGTAGACGGATAATAATTTAATAATATTGGGCAAATCTGTCTGAGTACCTGCTCAGACACTTCGGGTAGCGTCTCATCCAATCGCTTTTGCGTAAATGCCGTTAAGTAAGCGACTCCTTCGAGCAAGCGCTCAACATGAGGATCTCTATCCTTTAACGCGTCAATATTTAAAAAGCCGGCATGTTCAGGATACTGCTGAGCAAATTGTTTACCTGCTTGTGTTAACAGCCTCATTTGCGCATCAAAATATTGCTGCATATCCATTAATCTGCTCCTCCTGCATTGACGTTTGCTTTACCACCTGACGCAAACTTAGTATTCAATCTGATTATCTCGCCGGTTTTTAATTGCGCTCTTATCTCAAATCGAATCACACAGTTTTCCTCTTTTATGTCGATGGGTCGAACGATGAGGTTGGTAATTCTTGGTTCGTATTTTTCTATGGTTCTTTTTACTTCATTAGCAAGTGTTTGCTGCGAATAAGGTAGCCCTTCATATAGATCTTCCACATCCGGTAAACCATAATCACCTAAGTGCTCAAGCACTCCCCTACGCGCATTCAATAGTTGCGTTAGGTGTTTACATACGCTGTCGCTTAGATGCGATAAATTGTTATCGCTATAGGCTTGACGTGATGGTTGAGCTAGCAAATCAAATAAGGCCATAGAAAAATACGCTCTCTATTCATTGCGCGAACTAGTGTAAGCTTGAAAAGGAGGCCAGCAGGCCTCCAACACTCGAAATTAACGACCTTCAGTCCATGAGTCAGAGAACTCAATGTTACCGTCTAGGTACGTCCAAGTGATGCGCTTGTAACGCATGTGCACTGTTTCAAGGTGAGGATAACGCTCTTTATCCAAATCTTTAACGTTGTGCATTGTTGGCGTGATTGAAGTGATTTTCACGTCTTCAAGCGTATGGCGGAAGTACTCTCGCTCAGTACCAGTGTCATCAATACGGTACCATTTAAGCTCAAGTTGCTTTAATGTTTGACCGTTTGAACACGCTTTGTACATGTACGGAGTAGCAGCATCCACAGCTTTTGTGATAACAAAAGGCTCGTGCTTACGAGTACCTGTTAGCTCGCCCGTGTCGTTATCAGTTGGGATACGCAATTCGTGATCGAAATGCAAAATCTCAATTGAACCTTCACGCTCAGCTACAGTTACTGAACCTTTAACGTCGTTACCTTGGTCGTCCTTTAACCACATATACGCTGGAATTGCCATTTTTAATTTCTCCTTTTAAGATAAGATGTTTCCTAATTATTAAAGGCATTGATCAAACGCATGTTTTTCACGTTTGATCCCCAAACAAAGCGCCACGCTTTATGCCAATTTGGGAACATGTCCCAAGTTGGTGGCAGCCAACTTGGGGCAATCTTTCACTACATGTTACAAGTCACCACGTAATTCCATCACTAACGTCGCCGCATCAAATGGCGTTTTTAGTATATCCAGCTGCAAAAAGTGCTGCTGAACTGCTTCGGGTAACTGTTTAAATTCGAATTCAGCTCTAAGCTCTTCATTCCATCTAAGCGTCACAAAACTGTCTACCGTGATCACTTCATCCTTTGGCGCCGTCTGATTGTAGTGCTCAACTGCTTTTAAAAAATTTACATCATGGTCTTGCATACAATCATTAAGCGCCACGTAATGCAGGTGATTTACTGCCTCTACGACTAATTCTATCTCTAGTTTGTCTATCTCTAGTTTGTCTATCTCTAGCTCGCTTGGGCGAACGCGTGGAGTATACTCAAAACACGTTTCCATCGCTGCGGTGTAAGAGATAGTTGCTTCTTGCAATTTCTTTTTTGCGAAAAAGAGCTCTGGTGTCATCTCCTGGCTATATGACAAGTTAGTCACTAAGACTGTACTTAGTACCATCAACCAGTTACATACTTTTCGTTTAAACATGACAATCCATTGCCTCATCGTTTCTTGTCTAAAGCTACCATTTCAGCTTTAGATAGGTTTATTCACTTATATCGGCGGCCTTTATCTATCGCTAGGATGTTGACTAACGAGCTCAAGGCACACGTCACTTCCACCGTTTAACGCATGCACTAAAGTGCATCATGGAAGTATAAATCATTTTAACTTTATTCAGCTTTAATCGGATCTCCTATAAAGCTTCCGTACTTAAATACAGGCAAGGAGAATAAAATTAAAAACCAGATTATATTTCCAAAAAACAACATTTCAGATGAGGTATAACCCCCCAAATAAAATTCGTTTAACAACGAGTATATATTTGCAAACCACCACGTCCAAACAACCAAACCCCATGTTCTTCGACTTAACACACGAACTTGTAATATGAGCAATAAGTTTGCTGCCAAAACCAAGCTATCTAAGACAAAGACAACAATATCTACAAACGCAACGCTAATCTCAGACGAGGTGAAAAGCTGATTGTCGTATATTGAAAACACTGTTAAAGAAAGCTGCACTAAAAATATAATTTTCCAAATAATATGGTCTGCTTCTATATTCATAAATATACCATTTAATACTAGCAACCATATTAAACTTGGTCTTTTTATTGGTAACCATTTTCCATCATTGCACTTATCAACCTAATCCCGTTTAACCACTTCTTCTTTTTGCACTTTTAGACGCAACAAGCTCAACTAATATCGCACAAGCCCAATCCGCGGCTTCTGAACCTCTACAATTAAGGTTCAATGTCATGCTTATTAATGGGCAGCATTCACTGCCCTAAATACGCTTCATTGGTTCTTCAGCTGGCCTTCATTTTTCGCCAGGCATTTGACCAACGAGTGCTAGGCGTACGTCGATACCTTCCACTTGGAAATGTGGAACCACATACGTATTCACACGGTAATAACCAGGATTACCAGGGATCTCCGACACAGTCACGTTGGCATCTTTTAACGGGTGCGTAGCAATTAGAGACTCGTCTGGATTATTCATCTTAGTAACTAATGCACCTAACCAATCATTAAGTTGCTGCTCAAGTTCGTGACGAGGTTTGCTTGAACCGATATTTTCACGTTGGATCACCTTCATATAGTGTGCAATACGTGATACCAAGTAGATGTATGGTAATCTTGCATTGATCCGCGAGTTAGAGGTGGCTTCCGGCGTCTCAAAAATTTGTGGCTTTTGCGCACTATTTGCAGAAAAGAAACACGCAAAGTCACTGTTTTTGTAATAGCTCAGAGGGATAAATCCTTGGTTTGCAAACTCAAGCTCTTTGGTTTCAGAAATAAGTACTTCCGTTGGGATCTTAGTTTCTTGACCACGGCCTGCCTCAAAAGAATGCAGGGGGAGATTTTCAACGCGACCACCAGATTGTGGGCCACGAATATTTACTGCCCAACCATTTTGGTGGAAGCTACGGACGATATTTGCCGCGAACGCAAATGTCGCGTTACCCCATAGATAACGTTCGTGATGCTCGCTGCTAACGTCTTCTTGATAGTTAAAATGGCGAATTGGATTTAAGTCACCGTATGGTAAACGCAGTAAGAAGCGTGGGAACGCTAAGCCAATGTAACGTGCATCTTCTGATTCACGGAAGTTCTTCCAACGTAAAAATTCCGCACGCTCCATGTAAGAGCCCAAATCCTGAATTTTTGACACTTCTTCAAGCGAATCTTTTAAGAAGAACTTGGCACCAACACTGCCTAAGAAAGGACAATGTGCTGCTGCAGACACCCTTGAAATTTCTTGCAATAACGACACATCCGGCGCTGAACAATCAAATTCAAAGTTTGACACCATAGTCGAAATTGGCTCGCCCCCTGGTGTGTCATACTCAGCCGTATACACTTGCTTATAAAGCGCAGATTGCGTGGTATCTGGTGCTTCTTCGAAGTCATCGCGTAGCGTTTCTTTATCAACATCAAGTAGTTCAAGCTTTACGTTTGAGTTATTTGGACAACGATTCACCAAATAACGCAGTGAACGCCATGCTGACTCTACTTTTTGAAACTGCGGATGATGTAAAATTTCGTCCAGCTGTTCAGAAATAATTTTGTCGACTTTAGCGATGTAGTCATCAAGTAATAACTTGTCGATACGCGACACTTCTTTGCTGTCATTAGTGGCCATGTCTAAAAAGACATTGATAGCAGCAGTTAAGCGCTCATTGGTGTCGGTCTCCGCAAGGTTATTAGCATCACGGAAGTTATCTATGCTGATTTCACTAGAAACCGGCTCAATAGACACAAGATTACAGATTGTTTCATAAGCTGAAGCTGTCAAAGTCTCTTCTTTGCGCGCTTCAACGTTTAACGTTTCTTGCATATTCATCGGTTTGTGTCCTTACTCTTGCGGTTGTTTTTCTTGCTCAGACAAAAGCGGCGCTAACTCGTTTAGGCGTGCTTTTAACTCATCAAGCTCTGGTTTGTTCTGCAAAATGCGCTCAAGCTCTTTTCTCAGCGTTGAGTTATCAAGCAAGTTAGATTTCAGATCACGTAATAAGTTACGCATCGACATCATCTTGTTAAGCTCTGGTACTTGCGCTGCAACCTGCTCTGGATCGAATGACTTAAAATCATCAAATGTTAGGTTAATACCGATTTCACCATCACCTGCGATTTTGTTCGATACTTGAAACTTTGCCTTTGGTGACATGTCTTTAAGCACTTGCTCTAAATTATTTTTATTAATAGCAATGCGCTCACGCTCAGCGAGGTCACTGTCGTTTTGGCCGTTGGAATAATCACCCACAACCAAAACTTTCATCGGTAGTTCACTCTTTTGCGTTGCACCATCGGTTTCCAGCTCAAGCGCTATATTAATCCGCGCTCTTGGGATCTCTTTTTGAAACGTATCAGACATAGTCTTTCCTTATTTAATCAGTCGTTGCGCCTGCCGTTACAAGCCCAGCGGTTAACAATCAAACCCAGTCAATCGCTGAGCTTACTTTGGTTACGAGCATCTGCTGCTTTATTGCGGTTGCTCGTAGGTCAAATTCATCCCCTTGCTCCGAGGATACTGCTTCATTGCATTGCTTAGCATAACGCCAAACCTCTAGAGCAAACGACTCGTGCCATAAATCCAGCCGGTACTGTTCAATGTCTTTAAGCAGCTGCTCAAACATTGGATAGGCAAGATCAGCGCGTTCACTGCGCATCAATAAACGTGCTTGATATAATTTTTGCTTTGCAAAATCGAACTTGTCTTGTGCAAACCCTTCCATTAGCTGCAGTGCTTGCGAAAGTTTATTTTGGTCAACAAGCGCCTGCGCTTCTTTAAATTTATCTAACCAAACTTTCTGATTGCCATCAGTGCTTGCACTGTCACCTTGGCTTAGTAATTTATGTTCGCCAATTCGCTCGCGATTTGCTGCTGAGCAAAACTCACTTCCGTCTTCATATTTAAGGCTGAGCAGTGTTGGGTATTGATCAGCGATTGCGGCGAGCTCTAAATCGATCCAATGTGCTTCTTTAAATAACTTGAGCCCTTCTAGTGCAGCGATGGTTAGCCTTTGTAAATTAAGGTTAAAATGCATCGCCCCTTCCATGAATAAGGCTTCTGCCTTTTCTAACGCCTGAGCAAAGTTTTGTGCAGCTAAGGCGTTTTCAATAGGCACAAATGCCGCTTGCCTTGGGGCTGGTAAGCGCGTTTTCAACTCATTATCGTGTGGTGGTAATGCAAGCGCCCCCCACCTCACTGCACGTGCCAAGCGAATCGCTCGCATCCAATTTTGGCTTTCTTTGTCATACGCCAATAGTTTGCGAACTTGCTCTGTATAAGCCGAGTCTGACTGCGGTGCTTCCACGGCAATAGCAAGTGTAGAAACTGGCTTTGAAGCAACAGCTGTAGGCTGTGAAGTCGCCGCTACAGATTGCTGTACTTGAGGCTGCTCTGCTGTGACCACCTCATGCTTTTCGACAGGCTCTTGTACCGTAGCAACAGGTTGTACAGGAACTGGTTGTGAAACCAAACCTTGCTCACACCAGTGTTTTAAATCAGCAAGCGGACCTGAGTCGGCATCAAGTATCGCCACGGATTCTGTTGCATACTGTTCAAGTACGCGCTTTAACTCTGGCCACTGCTCCGGCATTGTCGCACTATGCGCTGTGGCAACACCAAGTAAGCGCTGTTGTTGTTGTAAGAACCAAGTATGAACCGATGCTCTCGCACGTTCTTTCACTGGGTGGATCTGCGCCTGATACTGTTGCAAAAGCTGATTAAACAGATCTAACGAGTGGATCAAACCTTCGAGCCCAAACTCATTCGTAGCGGCCAACGCTAGATACGACGCAATGCGAATATCTTTAGTCTGCTTTTCTAATAGCTCTGATGCCAAAATAAAGTTAGCTTTGAAGTCTGGCTCAGCAACACCTGACGAAGAGGCTTTTAGTAATTTAAATGACTCTTCGTATTTTAAATCGTCACCGCATGGCATGCCGCCTAGAGGCGCTAATAAATTTTCACGCCACTGCTGCCAGCTCTGATACTTATGTGGTTGACTCATAACTTACTCCAACTTCTTAGCGCATCGAAAACACTCATATTTGATGCTTTTGCCAATTCATACATATGCGGTGTCACCGGATGTTGTGGCAAAGTCCCTGTTAGATTAATGGTCGTCGACAAGCTATTGTGCTCAAGCCAAACTGACGCAAAATACGAGGCCGGCATAGGTCTGCAATACACCACCAGCGAAGCTTTCTGGCTCAATTGACCATAGTTATAAAAACACCAAGGTTGCCAGTGATGATCGGCCACCATATTGGTGATTAGATGCAGCCAAAATGCACCTAACAATTGAGTATCTTCACCCACTTGTGGCATCGGTAACTTCAACCCGAACTGACAACGCAAACAGCCTTGGGTTTTGATCATTTTGAGCGCCGACATCACTTGGCTGATTAATTGTGCTCGCTGGTCAAGATCTTCTAGTTCAAGCGCATCCCATATACGCTGTATCGGTGAAGCTCGTAGTGAAGACATTGCCTTATCAAAATCAATCGGTTGCGAAACCAGCTCACTTACCTGCTTAAGCTCCTGTGCGCTATGGCGCATTTGCTCAACACTACTGCAGTTTCTGATCAGCTCATGGTTTAAACCTAATGATTTAAACGCACTACCACATTCGCTAAATAGAAATGCAGGGTTTTGTTTGTAGTCCGCATTACTCGATAATACAAACGAGCAAAATGGGTATTGTCTTCCACTTTTATCTTCGCTTGGCTGTAGTGTGCCTAATAAACAGTTTTCGTCTTGACCTGAGGCGATAAAAAATAGCGTTGACTGCTCTTTTTGAGAAGCGGCATCTTTTATCAACGCCTGTCGGCTCATGTCTGCGTAACCTTCTTGAAGCCAGCGTTCAAGCGCTATTGCTTCTCTTGAGTCAACGTTAAACTTAATAAAGTCCGCTTGAATTGGGTTCTTACCCATAAATCCAAATGGCTGAGTCGTTGGTACCTTGGCGACTTTCTTATTATTAAAAAAACCGAACATGCCTGTGTTACCTCAACGCCAAGTTTTCATTGGAAGCCACACTCACTTTGGTATCAAACAAAGACTCAGGCAGCGCAAATGACGTCATAAAATATTTGCTGAATATGCCACTGTTTCTGCTCGACTTAAGTGCAACTTGAACTTGGATTGGTTCAACACTAGCCTCTGCTTCTCTTTGTAATTGCCACGTTGCCATAAATTCAGTACCACGAACCCACTGTACATTCGCTTCATTCAATACTTTTAGGAATGCCCAAGGCCCTGACTTTTCGATTTCGATTCTGCGGCCTTCACTGTCTAAACCATATACCACTGCTTTTTCAGTACCGGCACGTGCAGGCCAGTTAAAACGACGCCACTCTTCAGGTTCGTTTCTATAACGGTAATTTTGGTCACTAAAGCCGATATAAGTTTCTTTTAATCCCTTTTGTGCCACAGGCATCATTTGGAAGCTAATCCCTACCTCAGAACCGTCTCGAGGAAATAGAGAACGCGTAACCTTTCTCGCCTTAGTTAGCTTATCTAGTACCCCAGGCTTAAAGCCGATTCCAATACCATTCCACGTTTTCTCTACCCACTCACCACGTTTTAAACGAAGGTAAGGAGATAGGTTTTCAGCCATAAATTGCCAAAACACACCTGACTCTTGGTTCAGCAGTTCGCTAATATCTTCAACTGCAGCATCTGGCCCGTCGATATTAAACGGATATTTACCACGGATATTTTCTTTGTATGTTAAGAATACTTGATTAGACCAACGCTCATTAAGCTGTACTTTCGCTTCGTTCATTACCGTTTGTACACTCGCTAAAAGTGGTGCTTTTAGGAGTTTTTCAAGTGCTTGCTTAGTATCTGGGTCAAGCGCTCTTACTTGGCTTTCTACCACCACCCATGCACTTTGCAGCGCATGATTTTTGCTATCACCGTTTAACAACGTTTGAGTAAATGACATCGCCATATAGTCATCATTGTTACTCGCCGCGATCGTTTTGATGTCTGAATGAAATGCACTTAAAGCACCGAGATATTGCTCTAGGTAATCAGAGCGAGCGTTCTCTTCTCCTTTTGCCGTATAGCGACGAAGATCTGCAAAGCGGCTCGACAGTTCAGGTACACGCTTTCTCGCAGCGGCTTCTATCTTTGCACCTTTAACCTTGCTGTTTTTAGACTTTGCAAGTAATGCATTTGCCTGCTCGGTCAACTTTTCCGTTTCTACTGTTTTGTTTGGCGAATCAATTAGATTCACGTTGTCGTCGATTGACGCCATTAAATCGACCAACGGACCTTCTGGTGATGACAACTGAGCCAGCGTTAAACTTGCCGCGTTGCTCGTATTAAATGGGCTTATTTCCACCGAGTTTAAAAACTCAAACCACACATTGGCATAGTCTCTGAAATACAGTGCACGGATAGATTTAACTAAAGCGCTTGCTTTTGCTTCATCAACAGAGCCTTGGCTTTCTGCGTTGTCTGTGCCCATCACCCAGTCGCCAGAGAATGCTTTGCTCGCGATGACCTTAATGGCGTCGTACACTTCGTTTTCCCATGCTTCTTTGGTGTAAACGTATGGAATGCTAATCTTGGACTGCAAAAAGGTTTTGTTGTTTTGCTGCATCATTTGATCAAGCGTTAGTGCAGCTTTTGATACCGTTACTTTTGCTTTGATCTGCTCATATAATGCGGTCGGTTCTGGCGCGCTCATTAAGTCTGAACGAGCCTGACTCACTAAGAAATCATTATTCTGCCAAATCGCAAGCTGCTGCGGTGTAGGCTCAACTGCTAATTGAGCTAAGTAAAAATCAATCAATCCTGACAGTTGCTCTGTTAATGCTTGTGTGTCTTCGTTTAGCGTTAGCTCTAAGCGATCCGCCGTGTAGTCCAGTAGCTCAGACTTCGCATAGTCTTTGTTTAAACGTTCAAACTCGTTACTCATCATAAGCTGCAGCTTAAGTGCTTGATAGTACTTATCACGTAGTTTTGGCTCGATACGTTTAGCAACCTGCTCTTCTGTACTTAGCAGCGCAATCCAGTTTTGGTGACTTTCAAAAAGCGCTTGTTGCACAAGCTCCGAACTTGGTTCACCAATGAGCGCTTGTACACGTTGACGTAATACCTGCTCTATTGGCTTTATGGTGTTATCTGCACTGTAAACCCCAAGTAAGAAATACCAAGGCAGCTTTTTCTCATAACCGATTAGCTCTTGATAGTGTGCAAAAAGAGACAAAGTTGAGTTAAATTGCTCTGCCAACGGCTGGTTTTCAACTCGTGTATTAACAACAGCAGTCGTTAATTTATCACTGGTTGTTAAAAGCTGTTGATTGTGGGTATAAGAGTTAACCAACAAGCCCGCAAGAGCAAATACCGACGTCACACACAAGCATACTGCAAAGCCTTTGAGCCATTTTTGTACGCGGCGCTTTTTCCGGTTACCCCGAGTGAGATCTTGCAATTTAAACAACACATCTTTGAATACTTGGTTGATAAAAAACGCGGAGGTAATGCTTTCTTGGCGATACTCAAACAATACAGATCTAAACGTAGATAGTTTGCTCGTTGCGCTACGCTCGATAGGCGTACCTTCTTGCGTACCAGAGGTAAAATACACACCAGCAAACCATGGTACTTCCTGATACGGGTTTTCTTTAAATAATGTGTCAATAAATTCTTCAACTTTGGCAGACGCCGCTTTGAACTGATTAGGAAAATCATAAATCAGTTGTTTACGTTGGGCGTTACGTTCACGCGTCATTTTAACTAGACGCTGATCACACAGTCGCTCGTATAGGCCAGTTAGATGTTTTGAAAAGTTCTCGCTCGCCACTTCACCGGTATTGGTGCCATCTTCCTCAAGTAAATATGCGCCCCAAGGTTGTTTACGCTCATCTTCACTTAATTCATTAAAGAAAGGCTCAAAGCCGCTGATCAAATCACATTTGGTAAACACCACGTATACTGGAAAGATAAGTCCAAGTTGGTTAATTAACTCATCAATACGAGCGCGGATCTGTTTAACATGGTCGCGGATCTGTTCGCTGTCTGAGGTCAAGATGTCGGCAACACTAATCGCAACCATCACCCCATTGATTGGCTGTTTAGAGCGGTATTTACGTAACAGCTTTAAGAATGACAACCATTGATCATTATCTGACTCTTCAGTGGTATAACGACCTGCAGTATCAATCAAAACAGCTTGATCTGAAAACCACCAGTCACAATTACGTGTGCCACCAAAACCTTGAATATGCAGTTGATTAGATTTTGAATAAGGGAAATGCAGCCCAGAGTTTGCAAATAACGTACTTTTACCCGCAGCCGACGGACCAATGATCATATACCAAGGCAATGCATACAACGCAGCATTACCACGATAGCCAGCGCCTAAATGAGAAGCTTTTAATGCAGACAGCGCTTCTTCCATTTTGGCTTTAATTTCTTCGACTTCGGCTTCTGTCCCCGCATGATTATTGGCAATTTCTTTCGCTAACTTGTCACCAGAGCGCTTCACCCACAACCATCGAACTAATAAAGTAAGACAAAACAGACCAAATACCGCACCCATCACCATTAAACGATGATTTTGATCTTCAAGGCCAATAAACCGACCAGCAAACCAAATTAGCGTCAAAATTGCGAATATGCCGACCCAATGAGCCGTCGCACGAGATGACAAAAATCCTAAGACTAGATGCACTAGTCCACTACGATTTACTCCTGACATGATGTTACCTCGCTTTCCCTGTTTTCTCTAACTGCGTTAGTACTTCAATATGCTTATCAATTTGCACGACTTGCTGGTTCGCACGATTCTCAATGAAATACGTTGAACCAACATACATACTGGCGAGTAAAGCAAGCGTTACCGATAAAATAACCCAATAAGGTAGGTTTCTTCCTACTTTAGTGACCATACTTTCTTGCGGTTTTGCATTATCAGAAAGCTGTAATTTTGCAGGTCCAGCAAGCTCTTCTAATTGCGCTCTAACATCCAACATCAACGCTTTGAGTTGCTCTACCCCTTTGATCTTATAGATCCCCTCGAAACCCAGTTGTAAACATACAAAATAGACTTCCAAAACCGTGCGTTGCTGCGCTGCTGCACGACGGATATTTTCAAGCTTTTCAAAAAAAGCTTCTCCCGCACGCATGTTGCCAAATAATTCTAATTGTAAAGGTCGCGCCATCCACTCCATACTGTACGGCTTCTGTGCCGTCATGATTTGCTCGTCGACCAAAGCGGTTAATGCAAATTTGGCTTCCTGCATTTCCGACGCACTGATCCGTGCGTCATAACAGCTCTTTTCATATTCATCAAAAGCATCCATGACTTTACTGCGTAGACCATCAACTCCTTGATGATCTGCCCCGCCCTGGCGAATTGAAGTAAGCACTTCAAGTACCGGAGAAATGCAGGCGACTAGTTCAGATTTATTTTTCGACGCTTCCATGACCTTTACCTACTAACTATTTACTCGCCACTGAAACCACTTCAAGTTTCACGCCTTGAAGGCTAAATGGCACAAAGATTCTTAACGCTAATTCCTGTACAACTTGTTCCCAAGCAGCACCATGTGGCTCAACTTTAAAATACTCGTATCCACCTTTAACAGACACTCTATTCGGTGGACGCTGGCAATGTGTTAACTTCACCCCACCAAGCGCTGAAGCGATTAATATTTCTAGCTGACTTGGCGCTGCCAGCTTAACCTGCTCTGCAAACAACTCGATCCATTGCGTAGATTCGTTTTCATAGAAAGCCGCAATGTATAGCTCACCCCGTGTCAAGGTACTGCTTTCTATGTCTTTAACCTCAAAGATAGACTGAGAGATTGCACTGAGTACTAGATCAGACGAGCGTGCTGCGCTTATCGAACCAATAAGGGTTTGAATATGAGTTTCGATTAAACCAAAGCTGCGCGTTAAGTCTTGATGGTCATAAACTGGTAACTCAAATTTACTCGCTTCTGGCTCAAAATTGATCAGTTGGCAGATCAGTTTATTTAGTGCCATAAACAGCGCATCAGGACTAGTTTTGGCTGTGGTACTTAACTGCTTAATCTCAGGAAAAACAGAGCTAAATGTTTGTAATAACAAAAAGTGTTTGAGTTCTGTTGGACCAAAATCTTCCACGATCCCCATACTCGCACGATTGGTAAACATCGCGGTGTACTTAGCTTCAACCATATTGACGAGTTTATTTACACGCTCGGCTAAATAGCCATGGGCTTTGATGTTTAGCAGTGGAGGAATATAACTTGAGTCAATTTCGAACTGCCCATGCTCACCACGTATAACTTTTATACAAGGCAATTGCTCGATAAAACTGTTACTTGCGCTGAACTCAACCAGCATAAGTTTAGGTTTAGCAACCATCACTTCTGCTTTTCGGTTTGGATCATGTGCATCTTGAAGCTCAACAAAATCACAGTCATAAGCACTAAGTTGCCCAGTTTGCGGGTAACCTTGGATATTACTTACTGAATGATTGTTCGCGAGCGCCACACTAATGATGTATTCGCTTTTGTTATCTTCAAGCTCAAACATAGGTGCTTCGTTGTCAGCAAAAACATGATGTATATGACGACCACTTTTGAAGATTGCTGCAATACTTTGCAGTTTGACTACACCTTTGGCTAATGCCGATTCGTCGAATACAATGCGGTCTAAACCATATGCATTGTCTCTAAGACTTTGCTGTACACCAGCTAGTTGAGATTGCTGGTATTGATCGAACAGTTGTAAGTGCTGCTGACTTAGCATTAAACCTTCAGCCCAAACAGGTTTGTATACGTTGTTGTGCTGCATTACTTGTCCTCCTCTACTTCAGGTAAGCGAAGCGAGTTACTTGTAATTTCAATATCTAGAGAAGTAGATAAAGGCACAGGCCAATCATTTAAGTCATAAAATGCGCGCCAGTTACCACCCGTTCTATCTCTAAATAGCGCAACAAAAGCCACGTACTTTGCAGATTCAGCTTGTTCAAACTCGATTTTTATACGATCTGAGGGGTTTACGGTGCGTTCTTCCACCGTAACTAAGGTGTTAGCCAGAATTGATTTATCTGACTTCCAAAGCTGTTCAAATGTAGAATTTTTAAACGCTTGAATATCAGTAAGTTGATATACTTTTAATACCACAGGTAGTGGCTCGTTAAACTGGTTTAAATTTATGTTATCAGTAGCAGTTACGTCTAACTTAACGTAAGTAGACATACAACCAGTCAAAAACAAAACCATTATAAATAAAGCATTCCTAGCCATATCCGCCTCAATTATAAGACATCCAAATTAGATTATTGGAAACAATTAATCTTTTTAATTTCCAGTACAATAGTAAAAATACATTTGATTTAACTATTTAACAAGAAATTACAGAACACAAGTATGCAGTTTGTAACTGAATACTAAGTTAACATTCAAAAATCTTCTTAAAAAATATTTAAGTCATTGTTTTTTTGTAGGTTTTACTTTCTATTAGGCATTCAGAGAGGAAGTCATGAAGCTTAGTGAGCAATTCAGTTTGCATTAAGCTTTCTTACAACTTGTTGAGATAGACACTTCCCTGAAAACAAAAACCACACTAAACATCTGGACTTTTGATGTACATTCTCGAACGGCGCATACGATACACAAACGAATTTTCTAGATCAACCTTAATATCAAATTAATATTATCAAGCTATAAAAAACACACTTGCATTCGACTCAACCCATGTAATAACCTCTATTATTATATGAATTTATTTAATAACAGATAATTACATCAAAAAATCATGTTTACACTACATTAACCAATGTTTTGTGGATTGTTGTGAGAGTTTTTAAAGCAACTAAGGTTAAATATCATGCACACAAGGATGACCATTTACGGCATAAGCCAAAGAACTAAGGTCGTTAGTTTTGAACTAAGCACTTGTATAAATGAAGTTTTTGCTTACCATAGCACTTTAGGAGCAGACCCCTATTTTTCTGACAGACTTTTGGCTGGGAATAATGTGACTTTTGAAACAATCAACCCAGTTCAAATAAGCACTTTTTTCAAGGTTCCGCTTTTTGAAATTCGTACGAGGGTGACTTCTGAGCACACTTATTCTTATCAATTCACCTCAAAACCAAGGACTAAACTACGTAAACAAACAGAGAAAAGCCAAGTTTTTGTAAAAACCAATGTACAATCTTTGATCAGCTCCTTTATTTTAAAAGTTAGCTATTCACAAGACCGTATAAAATGGCGAGTTACTAAAGATTTACCCACGCGACCGCGGTGCTTATAAGCGCCAGGAACGACGACTCTTTTTTCACCCGACTCTTGGCAAAGTACAACTTAATTTATTGGCTTGAATGCCATGATTTTATTGGCTCGAGAGTGATTTCGGAGAGTAATTGAGCCGAACAGTTTTATGAAACGTTTCTTTAAAGTGACAGAAAATGAATAAAATAATTTACTCACCTATTAATAAGGAAATACCATGATCACAACGGAACAGTATTTTATTGGTTTTTTGGTTTCTTTGATCAGTTTCATCGTTGCTGTATTGATTAGCAAACAGAGACATAAGCTAGTTCAACCTTGGATAAAAGCCATTGTGTTACTAACATCAGTGCTTTCGTTTTTTATCTGTATGTCTATACTTTCAAGGCTATTTTCCAATGCGGTTATCATAAGTAAAGCCGCGGGTCAGTCGATCATATTTATACTGGTCGGTTTTGGGATCTACAAATTTATAGCACATACAAAAGCCAAAAGTCGCCAGTAAAATCAGAGCAACATTTATCGCTGAACATAACAAGGAGTTGGAATGCGAGAAGAAAACCGACAAGTCCCACAACAATTGGGCCAGTATCTATACCAACAAATTAAAGAGCCGTGGAGTGAAGCGCGACTCGTATTGGACTACCATGACGACAATATGCCTAGGTGTTCTGCTTTTTACTATGACACCAGCACACCAAAACAAGCACACGTTATACCAGTCAGTGATGAAATTTCAGTCCTTTTTTTAAGCTTGTTCGAAAATGCGACATCAAATCAAGAAGAGAACTGGCAAAAGGCCATTTTCTCAGTAAAGCGCAGTGGTCAGTTTAGTTTAAATTTTGAAACTGCTGATAACGAAGAATAAGAGACAACTATCCTGTTATCGATAGGCCATACTAACGGTATGGCTAATCAAGCTTCCATCAAATATTGCTTAATACCCAACTAACTTATCACTAAATAGCGAATAAAATACAAGGTTACCCTACACATTACTTTTAGAGTAGACTTCAATCCATCATCTATGGTTGCTCCTCGCAAGGTGCCTTCTCTATTAAATTGAAAGAAAATTTTCAGGTTTGATGCTAATATGGGTACTCAATTCTAATGCTTATCGAGTAATTAGATATCAAGGACTAGAACAATATATGAAAGCAAGTATTCAAATTTCACAGAACGAATCACACTCCCCTCAGATTCGAGATAAATTACATGCTAAGTCTATCGAATTAGAATTCTATGGCATTGACCCTAAAGTTCAGTGCATTAAGCAAGTGGAACTTTTCTTTAATAGACCAACTCACCTTTCTCTAAATTTATCCATAGCTGAAACACAGTATTGCCATCAACAATTTATAAATGAATCACATGACATTGCATTAGCATTGGGCTTTAAGCCAAACTCGACACCTACATCCAGTACACTCATCATTCTTGGCTTAGGTGCTGGCTATCACGTTCCCACATTACTTAACAAGCTAAATTATATAGATGTGATAATTATTGAGCAGGATCAAAAGCTTGAAGCCCTAGGCCGTTTTAACATCGATCTCGAAACGATAAAAAATGAGTGTAAAGCACGCGGTGGTAATCTAAAGCTCATTAGCTGCAAGAGCTATAGTGAATTTTTAGATGGTTTAGCATCCTACTCGTCTAATCGAAGTTGTGGAATATTTAGTGATATTAGTTTATTTAGACACTATAACTGTCAGTTATTTGACAAAATATATGAATCATTTAAGGAATGGAGAAACTCCTTCGTAAGTCTATGGGGCTTTATGGAAGATGAGATGATGAGTTTAAAACATTCCTCTCAAAACATAAAAAGTCTAAAAAATTTTAAAACATCAGATTTTTCTTTTCTAGAAAGCCATAAAGCTTTGATTGTAGGAAATGGTCCTTCGCTAGATCTTATAATTGATGATATAAATAAATTTAATGGTATTGTTGTATCATGTGGGACATCATTGCCGAGCCTACTGAGAAAAAACATTGTTCCACATATACATGTAGAAATGGAGAGAAGTAAGGATGGTTATTATATTAAAGAGGATTACCTAAAAAGTCCTCTATTGAAAAATACACTATTGATAACATTAAACACCGTCTACCATAAAACTCTGCTAACATTCGAGAATAGATTAGTTTTTTTTAAAGCAAATGACATTACAACAGAAATTATTAAAAAAGAGCATGCAATCACTCCGCTTTACTACAGCAACCCAACTGTTACAAATACAGCGATATCTGCACTTGTAAGTCTGGGCGTAAAAAAGTTTGTATTATCTGGATGTGATTATGGTTTTGTTGATGAGGAAATGCATCATTGTAAGCACTCTCAATACTATAACGAAAGAGATGCTTTGAGTCTATGTCGCTTTACTGGTCAGCACTATGTGCTAGGTAATCAGACTGAAAGAGTGTTAACAACTCGAATATTCAACGAATCAAGAAAAGCGGTTGAATCGTTAATCCAGATTAATCCTGATCTGAGTGTTGAGAATATAAGTAATGGCGCATTGATAAATGGTGCAATACCAACAAAGGAATTGAAGAAAAACCCAGTTCCTTTTTCCTTTTCACTATTTGAAGAAAGTTTAAAAAAAGTAAACAACCTTAACCATATAAACTTTACATTTAAAGACCATTTATATAGATGTTGTGAAATATTAAATTCGCACATCAAAGATTTAGAAAAAACTAGAACATTAAATGAATTAAAATCGGCGCTTTCTAATCTCATCCGTGGTTTAGAGTCAAATTCAGATGAAAGAGAGGTTATGCTCGTCTTATCGGGTAGCTTTAAGTATATCACCTTTGCAGTATTCAACCATACAAACCATATACCTAAGGACAAAAAGGAGATTTATTTCTTAAATATAAAACCTATACTATGTGCAATAGTAACAAAGATGAAAACAGAAATTTTAAGTTATTGTAAGGATAGATCGTGAAATTTAATTTGTTTGCTGTTTTACCTACTACAGTGGTTTTAGCAAGTACTGTACAATCAATTGCATCTGCTGCTGAAATAATTAGTGATGGAATTAATCAGGAGTTATACGGAAGTGTAACCCAGACCAATAATACCGCGAGTGAATCGCTTGGTACTAGCGATTCTTTTGGTACTAGCGATTCTTTTGGTACTAGCGATTCTTTTGGTACTAGCGATTCTTTTGGTACTAGTGACTCATTTGGTACTAGTGACTCATTTGGTAGTAGTGACTCATTTGGTACTAGCGATTCTTTGGGTACTAGCGATTCGTCTAGTACAGCATTCCCGTATTCTACTAGTGAGTTAACAAAAGGTATTTTATCCATTGTGTATGAACAATATGGTTATAAATCCCTTCTTTATGAAATTTGTATAAGGTCAAACAAGAACTTAGTGATAGCTAGAGCAACTGAGCAAACTGAAAGTAATAGAGGATATGACTTTCTGGCTAGGGGAAACTACAAACTTAACGACAACTCGCTGACGCTAAAAATTGGAGCGACTGATAAAACAAAGCTAGAGAAGTTTAATTTCATTACTAGCGATGATCCAAATTACACATTCATGGGTGAGTGGTATACCAATAAGCACAACAAGACTAAGGTCTATGCTCAATATCTTCCGGAGGAGTTTTACTTCGCCTATAGTTGCGACACACGACTTGGACAGTAAAAGAAAGCCAACGTAAATATTACGTTGGCTTTGCAATTTAAATTTCGGCTATGCTAGTGTTAATCGCCTTCAACGTAGCTGCAGGATCTTCAGCTTTAGTGATCGGACGCCCTATCACTAGATAATCACTACCCGCTTTCACTGCTTTTTCAGGCGTCATAATACGTTTTTGATCGCCAGCATCAGCACCTGCTGGTCGGATACCCGGTGTCACAAGCTTAAACTCTTCACCGAGTTGAGCTTTTAAAAGTTCGGCTTCTTGTGCAGAACAAACCACGCCATCTAGGCCTGATTCTTTCGCTAATTTTGCTAGATATAGCACTTGCTCTTGAGGCGTCTTTTCAATTCCAAGCTTTAATAATTGTCCTTGATCCATACTCGTTAGTACGGTCACAGCAATAAGTAACGGCGCTTTATCGCCGTAAGCTACCAACGCTTCTTTTGCTTTTGACATCATTTCGTGACCGCCGCTGGCGTGAACATTTACCATCCACACACCAAGCTCAGCTGCAGCAGTTACTGCTTTCGCGACTGTGTTTGGAATATCATGAAATTTCAGGTCTAGGAATACATCAAAATTCATATCTACCAGTTTTTTTACAAACTGAGGGCCAAAATAGGTAAACATCTCTTTACCTACTTTCAATCGGCATTCGTCAGGTGAAAGCTGAGAAACAAATGATAATGCAGCTTCTTCATTATCATAATCAAGCGCAATCAAAACCTTTTTTAAATCTTGTGTCGACATAGTTACCCTATTTGGCCAAATTAAAAACTTAAAAACCGTCTAACCCACGGCTTGGAGCAAGTGACTCCCAATGTTTGCAGGAGGGACATAACCAATACATCGTATGACTTGTAAACCCACAATGACCACATTGATAGTTTGGTTTAGTTGCAATATAAGACTTCACCAATTTATCTATTTCTTGTAGTACGTGGTCTATTTTAGCATCTTTGCCGCTAATGAGTTGCAGCAAATAACTAAAGCCCCTAATTGATGGTTCACGTTTTAAACTATCAGTTAGAAACTCTATTGCCTCAGAAATATGACCTTTTTGGACTAATCCTTGGCAAAACTTAATTCTGATCAGCACGCCTCCTTTTTCTAATAACTCTGAGACTAACTCAAAGAATTGATCGTGAATGTTTAATTGAACATAACAGGATTCGAGGTCTTCTATTACTAGTGGTGCCATAAATACAAATTGGCTCACGAGCTTTCGCCAATAATATATACACTTCACGTAATCATCATGTTTGTATGCATCTTTGCCCATTTCGTACAAGGGTCTTACTGTTTCATGCGCGAGCGCTGTTGCTTTTTCGAATAGGCTTGGATTCTTTTCTTGATTTGCAGCTTCACAATAGAAGTTTGCAATAGTGGCGCAATGAGACGACTTTTTGAAAAGCTCAGGATGCGCTTCATACATATGAACGCCTTTTCGCCAATCTCTAGTTTGAGAGTATAGGTTTAAAATCGGGTCGAGTGCATCTTTAAACCCAAGTTTTACAAGAATGACTAAATGTTCTTCAGCGCTATCCAATAGGCCAGCTAAGATGTAATCTTGAGCAAGCTCTAGGCGACAGGACTTCACCACTTCTTCATCTAGATTAGGTTGTTTAAGTAGGAGTTCATGAATTTTTATCGCTCTATCTAACTCTCCCCGCTTTCTAAAAAGCGATGCGAGTGTTAAATAATGGTCGACGGAGTCTGCTGAGACTTCAAGTAATTTGGTGAGGTGTTCAAGACCCTGATCTTCTTCCCTATCTAGTAGGAATTTTAGGCCTTTACTGTATTCAGAAGTAATTTGTCTACTTTGCTCTAGGGCTTGATTCTTAGCACTATTTTTACCCATAACATAACCGTAGGCGGCGGCTACAGGTAGTAATAAAAACAGCAGCTCGATCATAACTAGCGTTCGGCTGCTTGACTAAGCTTACTATTACTTTTTTTTAGGCGATGATTTTGCCATTTAAGCTTAGATAAAACCGACGCTGTTACAAGTAAACCAATAACTATCCCAAGAGCTAAGCAAATACTCATTAAGGTTGCGAGTGGTAACTCTGCACTTGCAATTACAAAATTGACATTAACAACTTGTGGATTTTGTGTTCCAACTAAAAATGCAATCAGTATGGCAACAACAGCTAATCCCTTTTTCAATACTGCAACCAAGTTTAGCTCCGTTAGACTTAATTATTTAAGCTTTCGTTTACTCTATCGCGCAGCTCTTTGCCAGGCTTAAAGTGTGGTACGTATTTACCATCCAATTCTACTGTTTCGCCCGTTTTAGGATTACGACCAGTGCGAGGAGAACGGAAGTGAAGCGAGAAACTACCAAAGCCTCGGATTTCTATACGTTCCGAGTCTGATAATGAGCCAGCCATTTGTTCAAGGATTTCTTTTACCGCATTCTCTACATCTTTAACAGGAACGTGAGCGTGCTGCAGTGCAAGTTGTTCTATCAATTCAGACTTTGTCATAATGTTTCCTTTAGTGTAAAAGGAAGGGCTAAGCGCCCTTCCTAGTTTAAAGACTGATTAATTAGTCTTTTTGAGCATTTTTGAAAGCTGCAGCCATTGCGTTTTCGAACGCAGGCTCATCTTTCTTAAGCTTCTCTAGTACTTCTTTTTCTTCAGCTTCGTAGATAGCTTTAACTGATAGGCTGATAGTACGGTTCTTACGATCAACACCTACAAATTTAGCTTCGATTTCGTCGCCTTCAGAAACAGCAGCAGTCGCGTCTTCAACACGCTCTTGCGCGATGTCAGCTACACGGATGTAACCTTCAACGCCTTCGATTAGCTCAACAGTTGCGCCTTTAGCATCAACTTCAGTCACTTTACCTTTAACAATAGCACCTTTTTTGTTGGCGTCTAGGTAGTTAGTGAATGGATCAGCGTCGATTTGCTTAACGCCTAGAGAGATACGCTCACGCTCTGGGTCAACTTGTAGAACGATAGCTGTGATTTCGTCACCTTTCTTGTACTCACGTACAGCTTCTTCGCCTGGAGTGTTCCAAGAGATGTCAGATAGGTGTACAAGACCGTCGATACCGCCGTCAAGACCGATGAAGATACCGAAGTCAGTGATAGACTTGATCTTACCAGAAACTTGGTCGCCTTTGTTGTTAAGACGAGCAAATTCTTGCCAAGGGTTAGCTTTACACTGCTTAAGACCTAGAGAAATACGACGACGCTCTTCGTCGATTTCAAGAACCATAACTTCAACAGTATCACCTAGTGAAACTACTTTTGAAGGGTGGATGTTCTTGTTAGTCCAATCCATTTCTGAAACGTGTACTAGACCTTCAACGCCTTCTTCGATTTCAACGAAACAGCCGTAGTCAGTTAGGTTAGTTACACGACCAGTAAGCTTAGCACCTTCTGGGTAACGACCAGCGATAGCAGCCCATGGATCTTCGCCAAGTTGCTTAAGACCTAGAGAAACACGAGTCTTCTCTTTGTCGAACTTAAGTACTTTAACGTTGATTTCGTCACCTACGTTCACGATCTCTGAAGGGTGCTTAACACGCTTCCAAGCCATGTCAGTGATGTGTAGAAGACCGTCAACACCACCTAAGTCTACGAATGCACCGTAGTCTGTAAGGTTCTTAACGATACCCTTAACTTCTTGACCTTCAACAAGGTTTTGAAGAAGCTCTTCACGCTCTTGTGAGTTCTCAGATTCGATAACAGCACGACGTGAAACAACAACGTTGTTGCGCTTCTGGTCTAGCTTGATAACTTTGAACTCTAGCTCTTTACCTTCAAGGTGAGCTGTGTCGCGAACTGGACGTACATCAACAAGTGAACCAGGTAGGAATGCACGGATTGAATCAACTTCAACTGTGAAACCGCCTTTAACTTTACCGTTGATCATACCAACAACAGTTTCGTGCTCTTCACATGCTTTCTCTAGACGGATCCAAGCTTCGTGACGCTTCGCTTTCTCACGAGAAAGGATAGTCTCACCGAAACCGTCTTCGATAGCGTCAAGTGCTACATCAACTTCGTCGCCAACAGCAACTTCTAGTTCACCAGCAGCATTTTTGAATTGCTCTGCAGGGATTGCACTTTCAGACTTAAGGCCAGCGTCAACAAGAACAACGTTGTTCTCGATAGCGATTACTGTACCTTTAACGATTGAGCCTTGCTCAACTTCAAAACCCTGTAGGCTTTCTTCAAATAACTGCGCAAAATTTTCTGACATACTAAATACGTCTCTATAAAGTTAAATTACCAATTAGCAACCATGCTGCATGGGGTTGTTAAATAAACACTAGCTTCCTGCCTGTGTCATTAAAAAATTACTCAGGTAAACAACTTTTTGGAAGTTTACCAGCCACAATGGCGTCTTGAATAAAAGACATAACCTGTTTGAACACTTGCTCAGCATTATGCTCAGTTGTATCAACAACTATCGCATCGCTAGCAGGAACTAATGGGGCAACCTTGCGATTCATATCGCGATCATCGCGAGCTTTAATGTCTTCTAACAGACCACTTAGTGTAACATCATGGCCTTTCTCATTCAACTCAACAAATCGCCTGCGAGCACGTTCTTCTGCACTTGCAGTCAAATAAATTTTAAGTTCAGCATCAGGGAACACCACCGTTCCCATATCACGTCCATCTGCAATTAAGCCAACTTCAGTTCTAAAAGCGCGCTGACGTCGTAATAATGCTTCTCTCACTCGAGGTAGCGCCGCAATTTTTGACGCTGCCGCGCCGACTTCTTCATTGCGAATGGTGTTAGTAACATCTTCACCTTCAAGTACAATTTTGCTTTTTTTAGTTTCTTTATCGATAGAAAATTGTACATCCAAATTGGCAGCAAGTGGGACCAACCCCTCTTCGTTATCAGTTGCAATTTGGTGGTGTAATGCTGCTAACGAAAGCACGCGATAAATCGCACCGCTATCCAACACTTCCCAATTTAATGTTTCAGCTAACAAGCGACAAACAGTTCCTTTGCCTGAACCACTTGGGCCGTCTACGGTGATAACTGGCATAGCTGCCTGCATTTAGACCTCCTAAAAATGCTCACCTGAATTTGACGGCGCATAGTATACGTCAATTTGCTGAATATATCCTTATTTACCTGTCATTTTTTGTTATATCTCAAATTATTAGTAAAGTGAAGGGCACTAAAAGTCAGGTGCTGACTGGCTTTGACTGAATAAAATTCAGCCAAATATGCGTGTATTTGACTTTGTTATGATGACTATTTTAGAGAAGATTTTAAGGTGCTGAACATCTTCAACACCTTGGATGAAATTAATACTGACTAATGCTTTCTAACACTGAAAAATAGGTTGGGAAAGTTTTTGCCGTACATTTTGGGTCGTTAATCGTGATAGCTTGACCACCCACTGCCACCATCGAAAAACACATCGCAATGCGATGGTCATTGTATGTGTCTACATCCGTAAAATTAAAATTAACCGGTGGTGTAACTTCGATAAAGTCGTGCCCTTCTACCACTTCTGCGCCTACTTTTTTAAGTTCAGTCGCCATGGCAGCTAGCCTATCGGTTTCTTTCACCCGCCAATTGTAGATATTACGAATTGCCGTTTTACCTTTTGCGAATAGCGCTACGGTTGCAAGCGTCATCGCCGCGTCGGGAATAGCATTGGCGTCAATGTCCACACCATTTAGCTCACCTTTTCGGACAACGATACGCTCATCATGCCAATCAATGTTTGCACCAACTTGTTCCATCACTTTGGCAAAACCGATATCACCTTGCACACTTTGTTTACCCACTCCCTTTATTTCAATTTCACCACCTGCAATTGCGGCTGCTGCGATGAAATAAGAGGCTGACGAGGCATCCCCTTCGACCATAAGTGTTCCAGGAGATTGATACTGTTGGCCTGCTTTTACCACAAAATGTTGATAATCGTGGTTTTCGACATGAACCCCAAAGTGCGCCATCACGCCAATGGTAATATCAATATAAGGCTTTGAAACCAGTTCACCTTTAATCGCAATATTCGTATCGCCACTAAAAAGCGGTGCTGCCATCAATAATGCAGTTAAGAATTGGCTTGAGATACTACCGTCAATCTCAACTTCACCACCAGCAAGTTGCTTACCTGTAATTTTCAACGGCGGGTAGTCTTTGTTTTTGAGATATTGAATATCTGCACCAAGCGTTTGCATCGCATCAACAAGATGGCCAATTGGACGCTCTTCCATTCGTGGCTCACCAATCAGTTCATAATCACCAGGTATAGCTGCAAGCACTGCAGTTAATGGGCGATATGCTGTACCGGCATTACCTAAAAATAGCGGCTCAACGGGGGTGTTAAAGTTACCAGCATTTCCTTTGACCAGTGCCACCGTATTATCGTCTTCTAACGATACTTCAACGCCTAACTGAGACAATGCGCCTAACATATGGCGGATGTCATCGCTATCCAATAAGTTCGTCACTTTTGTCGTGCCTTCGCACAACGCTGCAAGCAACAAAATACGATTTGATAAGCTTTTAGAGCCAGGTAGCGTCACACTGCCACTGACTTTAGTAATAGGCTTGAGGGTCAATTGTTCCATCAACTGTTCTCCCGTGCGAATTTATCCATAAATGCAACTAACGCTTTGATCCCTTCAATTGGCATGGCGTTGTATATACTAGCTCGCATACCACCAACAAAACGGTGGCCTTCAAGTGCAATTAAACCGTTTTGTTCTGCCTCTGCCAAAAATTTAGCATTTAGGCTGTCATCATTTAACCAAAATGGTACGTTCATCAATGAGCGACAATGTTTTGCAACTTTGTTTGAATAGAAGTCAGAGCCATCGATGTAATCGTATAAAATGGCTGCTTTTTCTTGATTGTGCGCTTCCATGGCTTTAACACCACCAATGCTTTCAAGATACTTGAATACCTCAAACGCAAGATACCATGCAAATGTCGGTGGTGTGTTGTACATGCTTTGCTGATCAGCCTCAATGGCGTAATCAAGGATAGCAGGTCTTGGCAACCCTTCACGCTTCAATAACGTCTTACGTACAATGGCGATACTGAGACCCGAAGGACCGATATTTTTTTGTGCACCAGCATAGATCAAATCAAAGTCATCGACGTTAATTTCGCGAGATAAAATATTGGAAGACATATCCGCTACGATTGGTGCGGTTGCATGCTTTGGAACGTCAAATATTTCGATACCGTCGATGGTTTCGTTTGGACAATAGTGAATGTATGCAGCGTTTTCTGGTAACTTCCACTCGGAGACAGGTAAAATGTCGAATTGACCATTTTCGTCAGTGCGAATATTAATCGCATGCGTTTGCGTGAATTTTTCACCTTCTTTCGTCGCACCGGTAGACCAGATCCCGTTCTCGATATATACGCCAGGTACACCATCTACATGTAGATTTAACGGTACAGCAGCAAAGTGACCTCGGCCACCACCATGCATAAACAGGACTTCAAATTCATCAGAGATGTTCATCAAACGACGTAAGCTTGCTTCGCATTGCTTTGCCATTTCAAGATACGGCGCCGAACGATGGCTCACTTCCATCACCGAAACACCCAGATTTTGCCAATCTAGAAATTCTTTTTGCGCTTTTTTCATAACTTCAACAGGTAACATCGCAGGACCCGCGCAAAAATTATAAACCGTCATATTTTTCCTCATTCCAAATAATCTAGATCATCCAAAGAATAGCGTTATTCTCATGACTTTTTGGATGAACAGTGGGCTGCCCGACTAAAATGTCGGATTGTTGGTAGCCTTAATTTATCAGGCTTCAGGCTCTTGTCATAGAGGAACAGATTGAAAAAATTGACAGAAAGAAAAAAAGCGACCGAAGTCGCTTTTTTTGGGTAGGATTTTTTTATTCCTCTGCGTCAGATCCCGCAGCAGGTGTTGCTTCACCTTCTAGCTCTGCAACGTCACCTTCAGGCAACTCTTGCACTTCAATTTCTTCGATGCGTTGAAGACCTACTACCTTTTCTTCTTCCATCGTACGGATCAGAATAACACCTTGGGTGTTACGGCCTACCGTAGAAACTTCGTTTACACGCGTTCTAACTAGCGTACCACGGTTTGAGATCAACATGATTTCATCGTTGTCATCAACTTGAACCGCGCCAACCACAGAACCATTTCTTTCAGTTACTTTGATTGACACTACACCTTGTGTTGCACGGCTCTTCGCTGGGTACTCTTCAAGCGGTGTACGCTTACCATAACCATTTTCAGTTACGGTCAAGATTGCACCATCGCCTTGTGGTACGATTAGTGATACCACTTTCACGTCATCAGGCATCTTGATACCACGAACACCTGTTGCTGTACGGCCCATCGGACGTAAAGCCAACATTTCTTCGCCAGTTTCAGGGTCACGCTTCACTTCACCTGTTTCTGAATCTCGCTGCTTCTCGTTAAAGCGTACAACTTTACCATGCTCAGTAAATAGCATGATGTCATTTTCACCTGTGGTGATGTTAGCACCGATCAGGCTATCGCCTTCGTTCAAGTTGATAGCAATAATGCCACTTGCACGCTGACGGCTGTATGCAGTCAGAGGTGTTTTCTTAACGATACCACTTGCCGTCGCCATGACGATAAACTTATCTTCTTCGTATTCACGAACTGGTAAAATTGTCGTAATACGCTCATCAGCTTCGAGTGGTAACAAGTTAACAATTGGCTTACCGCGCGCAGTACGTGATGCAAGCGGCAGCTGGTAAACTTTCAACCAATACAAGCGGCCAGAAGTGGAGAAACAAAGAATTGTATCGTGAGTATTTGCAACGAGTAGACGTTCGATAAAGTCTTCATCTTTCATCTTAGTTGCAGATCGCCCTTTACCACCACGACGCTGAGCTTCGTAATCGCTAAGAGGTTGATACTTCACATAGCCTTCGTGAGAAAGCGTCACTACAACGTCTTCTTCGTTGATCAAATCTTCTAAACTGATATCGTGCGCAGCAGCAGTGATCTCTGTGCGACGCTCATCACCATACGTTTCTTTGATTTCAACTAACTCATCGCGGATCACTTCCATCAAACGCTCTGGAGTAGAAAGGATGTACAGTAGCTCAGCGATAAGATCGAGTAGTTCTTTGTATTCTGCTAGAATTTTCTCGTGCTCAAGACCCGTTAATTTGTGAAGTCTTAAGTCTAGGATTGCTTGGGCTTGTTGCTCAGACAAATAGTACTGACCATCACGGATCCCTAATTCTTCCGCTAACCAATCTGGACGCGCAACATTTTCTTCACCAGTACGCTCAAGCATTGATTTAACGTTACCAAGATCCCAAGCTCGCGCAGTTAGCGCCGCTTTCGCTTCCGCTGGTGTTGGTGACTTACGAATAAGCTCAATGATTGGGTCAATGTTGGCTAGCGCAATTGCGAGGCCTTCAAGCGTATGCGCTCGGTCTCTTGCCTTACGCAGGTCAAATACAGTACGACGCGTTACCACTTCACGACGGTGAATAATAAACGCATCAAGCATTTCTTTCAGGTTGAAACACTTAGGCTGGTTGTTATCTAGTGCAACCATATTGATGCCAAACACAGTTTGTAGTTGTGTTTGAGCGTATAGGTTGTTTAGTACAACCTCACCGACTTCACCGCGTTTGATTTCAATAACAATACGCATACCGTCTTTATCCGACTCGTCGCGTAGTGCACTGATCCCTTCAACCTTTTTGTCTTTAACAAGTTCAGCAATCTTTTCAATTAGTCTTGCTTTGTTAACCTGGTAAGGAATTTCATGAACGATGATGGTTTCTTTGTTTGTTTTCTCATCGACTTCGATTTCAGCTTTCGCGCGGATATAGATCTTACCACGGCCTGTTTTATAGGCTTGTTCGATGCCGTTTTTACCGCTGATGATGGCGGCAGTCGGGAAATCAGGACCCGGAATATAGTCGATTAACTCTTCAATGGTGATGTCTGGATTCTGGATCACAGCCAAACAACCATTGATCACCTCAGTTAAGTTGTGAGGTGGAATATTGGTCGCCATACCAACCGCGATACCGGATGAACCATTCACCAATAAGTTAGGCACTTTAGTTGGTAACACATCTGGAATTTGCTCTGTACCATCGTAGTTTGGTACATAATCAACGGTTTCTTTTTCAAGGTCAGCAAGTAACTCGTGAGCGACTTTCGCCATACGTACTTCGGTATAACGCATCGCAGCTGCAGAGTCACCATCGACAGAACCAAAGTTACCTTGTCCATCTACGAGCATATAGCGTAGAGAGAAAGGCTGAGCCATACGTACAATAGTATCGTAAACCGCGCTATCACCATGCGGGTGATATTTACCGATTACGTCACCAACTACACGAGCTGACTTTTTATAAGGTTTGTTCCAGTCATTTTTAAGTTCATTCATCGCGAACAATACACGACGGTGAACAGGCTTTAGGCCGTCACGTACGTCAGGTAATGCACGACCTACGATTACACTCATTGCATAATCTAGGTATGAATTTTTTAATTCATCTTCGATATTGACTGGCAGGATTTCATTGGCGAGATCAGACATTTGACTCCACTTTCCTTCAGTGTCCACCCCTTTTGTGTCACACTACAACTTGTGTTGAGATGCTATCTGAATATCAAATTGCTTTTTCTACTGAAGCGCCAATTAAACGCGCTTCAAAAAATAGCCGAATTGCCTCAGAGTATCAGCGGGGGCTTTGTTTATTATAAAATTCGTCAAGCATGCTAACACACTTTTTACCGTTTTACAGGTGCTATTTTTATCTAATCCCCTTTATAATGCGCTCAATTCGACGAGGAAGTTTTTTATGACCGAACATCAAAATGTAGACCCTAATGAAATCGCTAAATTTGAAGAAATAGCAGAGCGCTGGTGGGACCGAGAGGGAGAATTTAAACCATTACACGACATTAACCCGTTGAGGTTGGACTTTATTAACGACAAATGTGAAGGCCTATTCGCAAAAACAGTATTGGATGTCGGTTGTGGTGGCGGGATTTTAACTGAAAGCATGGCTAAGCTGGGTGCAAATGCAACCGGTATCGACATGGGACAAGAGCCGCTTAACGTCGCAAAGCTTCACGCATTAGAGGTCGGCATTAACGTAGACTATCAAAAAGTGCCAGCGGAAGAATTCGCAGCCTTACACCAAGGTGAGTTCGATGTAGTAACTTGCATGGAAATGTTAGAACACGTACCAGATCCAGAATCCATTATTCGCTCAGTCGCACAGCTAGTTAAGCCTGGCGGTCATGTATTTTTTTCTACCTTAAACAAAACTACAAAAGCGTATTTACTGGCTATCGTCGCTGCTGAAAAACTGCTTAAAATGGTTCCTGAAGGCACGCATGAGCATGATAAGTTTATTCGCCCTTCGACCTTAATTGACTGGGCTGAAAAGTACGACCTCAAAGTCAGAGCGGCGACAGGGATTAACTACAACCCTATCGGCAAAACATTTACCTTAACGAAAGACGTTTCAGTTAACTACATTCTACACTTTGAGAAGCTGGCATGATCCAAGCGGTACTATTTGATTTAGACGGCACTTTGCTGGATACCAGTGATGATTTGGGCGCTGCACTAAACCACGTTTTAACTGCTAATAAAATGCCTACTGTCGGCAAACAGATATATAGCAGTGCGATTTCAAACGGCGTAGCAGCAATGTTGCAGGTAGGATTTGGTGAGTCATTAAAGCACTACGACATTCAAGTATTACGTCAAGGTGTACTCGACTACTACCTGGCGAATTTATCAGTACATTCCCAATGTTTTGCGCAAATTGGTGAGTTATTAGCGGCACTTTTAGAAAAAGAGATTCAGGTTGGGATCATGACCAACAAACCTGAATTTTTAACACTTCCGCTACTAAAACAGATCCCTGAACTTGCAAAGATCGAGACAGTAGTATGCGGAGATACGCTAGCGGTGGCCAAACCTCATCCCGAGCCTTTACTGTTAGTGGCATCAAAATTGGGGGTGTCACCTGAGCAGTGTATTTATGTTGGCGATGCTGAACGAGACATTATTGCTGCAAAATCCGCAAAAATGATTAGTGCAGCAGCAATGTGGGGATTCATTCCATCTGAAGCTGAAGCTAAGTCTTGGTATGCGGATCTCTATCTTACTAACCCATTAGACACGTTATCGCATATTTAGTGTCGATAAAAAAATAAAACACCATATATTGTGTTTTTGCTATAATAGATACGAATTTGTGTAGAAAAAAATCAGTTAGAATTTTTTTTTATTTTTGCTGAAAAGCATCATCTTTTTGTTGATTTTTCTTTGTGGGCAGATAAGTGGATTGTCATAGGTTAGTGGATACTTACATAAATAAATTATCCCAAACTTATCCACAATTCTGCCCGAGTTGTTCTCTTGCAAATTCACGTCAACCCCACTATCTTGTGATCCCTAGCCACTAGGGCACCATATATAGTGGTGGTTTGCTAAACAATTTTATATTCGTGCGATATCTAAAGCGCGTTCCTAAGGAATACAGGCACATAACATGAACCAACAGCTATCTGTATGCAAAAGAAACGGTCGCAAAGAACCGTTAGATCTAGATAAGATCCATCGTGTCATTACATGGGCGGCAGAAGGCCTAGATAACGTCTCAGTTTCTCAGGTTGAATTAAAGTCACACATCCAGTTTTATGACGGTATTCGTACTGGTGATATCCACGAAACGATTATTAAAGCTGCAGCCGATCTGATCTCAAAAGAGTCTCCAGATTATCAGTATCTAGCCGCTCGTTTGGCTATTTTCCACTTGCGTAAGAAAGCCTATGGCTGTTTTGAGCCGCCGCACTTACACGACCACGTGGTAAAGCTGGTTGAAGACAAGCGCTATGATCAGCACCTTCTTACTGACTACACAAAAGCAGAGTTTGATGAGCTAAACAGCTACATCGACCATAGCCGAGATATGAACTTCAGCTATGCTGCCGTTAAGCAGTTGGAAGGTAAGTACCTTGTACAAAACCGCGTAACAGGTGAGATCTATGAAAGTGCGCAGTTCTTATATGTTCTTGTTGCTGCAAGCCTGTTTGCAAACTACCCGAAAGAAACGCGTCTAGATTACATTAAGCGATTCTACGATGCGGTTTCAACATTCAAAATTTCATTACCAACGCCAATTATGGCGGGTGTTCGTACGCCGACACGTCAGTTTAGCTCATGCGTACTGATTGAATGTGCTGATAGCCTAGATTCAATCAACGCAACTTCTTCTGCGATTGTAAAATACGTCAGTCAGCGCGCTGGTATTGGTATTAACGCAGGTCGTATTCGTGCACTAGGTAGCCCAATCAGAAATGGTGAAGCGTACCACACAGGATGTATTCCGTTTTATAAGCACTTCCAAACGGCTGTTAAAAGCTGTTCTCAAGGCGGTGTGCGTGGTGGCGCAGCGACCCTATTCTACCCGCTTTGGCATCTTGAAGTTGAAAACCTATTAGTACTAAAAAATAACCGTGGTGTTGAAGAGAACCGTGTGCGTCATTTAGATTATGGCGTGCAGTTCAACAAAACCATGTATAGCCGCCTAATTAAAGACGACTATATCACGCTATTTAGCCCATCAGATGTGCCTGGTCTTTACGACGCATTCTTTGAAGATCAAGATAAATTCGAAGAACTGTATGTTAAGTACGAGCAAGATGAGTCTATTCGTAAGAAACGCATTAAAGCGATTGAATTATTCTCAATGTTTGCGCAAGAACGTGCGAGCACCGGTCGTATTTATCTGCAAAACGTTGACCACTGTAATACACACAGTCCGTTTGACTCTAAGGTTGCACCGATCCGCCAGTCAAACCTATGCCTTGAAATTGCACTACCAACGAAGCCGTTAAGCCATGTAAATGACCCTGAAGGTGAAATTGCACTTTGTACACTTTCAGCATTTAACTTAGGTGCCATCAAGTCTCTAGATGAGCTAGAAGAGTTAGCAGAGCTTGCGGTTCGCGCACTTGATAACCTATTAGACTATCAAGACTACCCTGTTCCTGCTGCGTACAATGCAACGATGGGACGCCGTACACTGGGCATCGGTGTGATTAACTTTGCTTATTATCTTGCAAAGAATGGTGTTAAGTACTCAGATGGTAGTGCTAACGGCCTAACACACAGAACATTTGAAGCGATCCAATACTATCTGATGAAAGCATCGAATGAACTGGCAAAAGAGCGTGGCGCTTGTCCTAAGTTTAACGAGACGACCTACTCACAAGGTATCATGCCAATAGATACCTATAAGCGTGACCTTGATAAAGTCTGTGAAGAGCCATTACGCCTTGACTGGGATGCATTAAGAGCAAGTATCCAAGAACACGGTATGCGTAACTCAACGTTGTCAGCCTTGATGCCGTCAGAAACATCATCGCAAATCTCAAATGCAACAAACGGTATTGAACCACCTCGTGGCCATATCAGTGTTAAAGCGAGTAAAGATGGTATCTTGAAGCAAGTTGTACCAGAGTACGACCGCCTCAAAGACAACTATGAGCTACTTTGGGATATTCCATCTAACGATGGTTACCTTGCGCTAGTTGGTATTATGCAGAAGTTCATCGATCAAACTATCTCTGCAAATACCAATTATGATCCAAGTAAGTTTGAAGCGGGTAAAGTTCCTATGAAGCTATTGCTAAAAGACTTACTCACCGCATACAAACTTGGTGTTAAGACACTTTACTATCATAATACCCGCGACGGTGCTTCTGATGCTCAAGATGAGCTGAAACCAGAAGCAGAAGACGATGGCTGTGAAGGCGGCGCTTGTAAGATATAACTTTTTATGCGGGTGGTCTTCACCCGCTTTTTTAGGTATTGAGTAACACATTTATGGCATATTCTACGTTTAGCAGAAATCATAACGACCAATTAAAAGAACCGATGTTTTTCGGACAAACTGTTAATGTATCTCGCTACGACCAACAGAAGTTCCCTATTTTCGAAAAGCTAATTGAAAAGCAATTATCGTTTTTCTGGCGTCCAGAAGAAGTAGACGTAAGTAAGGATAGATTGGACTTTCAGGCACTTCCTGAGCACGAAAGACATATCTTTTTGAGCAACCTAAAATATCAAACATTGCTAGACAGTGTTCAGGGTCGCTCTCCGAACGTTGCTCTTTTGCCGATCGTCTCCATCCCTGAACTTGAAACTTGGATCGAAACTTGGGCGTTTAGTGAAACGATCCACAGTCGCTCTTACACTCACATTATTCGTAATGTGACGCAGAATCCGGAAGTGATCTTTGATGACATCGTGGGCAATGACAAAATTGTTGAACGTGCGGATGCAGTTACCAAGTATTACGATGAACTGATTGAAAAGGTAAGCCTTTATAATCAGTACGGTGAAGGCAAGCATGAAATTAATGGCACAACGGTCGTCATTAACTTGTTTGAACTGAAAAAGCTCCTGTATCTTTGCATCATGTCGGTAAACATCTTAGAAGCGATCCGCTTCTACGTGAGTTTTGCCTGCTCATTTGCTTTTGCTGAGCGAGAGCTTATGGAAGGTAATGCTAAGATCATCAAGCTAATTGCTCGTGATGAAGCGCTTCATTTGTCTGGCACACAGCATATGCTGAATATCATGCAAGAAGGCAAAGATGACCCCGAAATGTCTATCGTGGCAGCACAATGCCGTGACGAAGCGATTAAGATGTTTGTTGAAGCAGCTGAGCAAGAAAAAGAATGGGCTGAGTATCTATTTAAAGACGGCTCAATGATTGGCCTGAACAAAGATATTTTGTGTCAATACGTTGAGTACATCACAAATATTCGTATGGCAGCAGTTGGTTTACCAACGCAATTTGAGACCAAATCGAATCCTATTCCGTGGATCAATGCTTGGCTTGTTTCTGACAATGTTCAGGTTGCACCACAGGAAGCTGAGATAAGCTCATACCTTGTTGGACAAATCGACTCTGAAGTCGATGCCTCTGACTTTGGCGATTTCGACCTGTAATGGTTGAAAAGCCATCTTTCCTAATTCAGGTTGAGAATATTGAGGAGCCACTGGAATATGTGGCTTCTTCGTCTTCGATACTTGAAACCCTTGAAGCCGCAAATATCGAAGTCCCCTATCAATGTCGCGAGGGTTTTTGCGGCGCCTGCCGCGCCAAGCTCATTGACGGACAAACACAGTACGCGAACGAGCCACTTGCTTTTGTGAGAGATGGGGAAATTTTATTGTGCTGTAGCAGACCCACAAGCCATATTAAAATAGAGTTGCCGTAAATAACCAAAGCCCAAGAGATAACAACTTGTCTAATAGCCGTTATCTCTAACTAATACGTTAAATCAGCTTGGTAATTTGAGTACGAATGTAGTGTTCGCTATCAGTAACACTCATCGCCCCATTTTCAAAAATCACATCCCAATGTAAACTTCGCGTCAGCATTTCACACAATTCAACCACAAAGTCCTTAGGAATACTAAACACAGAGAAAGATCCAATAAACTGTAATTGCGCTCGACGCTCTTCAAACCATTGCTCACCGCCTGCACACAACACCACAACCTTAGCATAAAGCTTTTCATACTTGAGTATCTCATCGACCTCTAAGGTACCAATAAACAAAGCAACTTCAACTTGTTCGTTGTCATCTTCTAACCATACATCCGGCCAATATTTTTTCTCCGCCTTGCTCCACTTTGCCGGCTTATCAAAAGACAGTGCGCAGATCCCAAGCAGTTTCATCGCAAAATGCTCGCTACTTTCTTTTGACAACATGGCGGTAGTAAACGCTTCTTCATGGTGGCTATGGTGAAATAAGTCAGCAACCTTAATCCTTGCCTTGAAAACAAATGGCTTGTTCATTATGTTGTGCTCACTTTAGCTTGTTTCTTAACTATAGCTGTAATTCTAATTTCAACAATAACTAAGTTATAGTATAACGTTATTGATCCGCAAAATTTGTAGTGTTATATTATCACTCTATTAGTCGAACAGCTCACTCGTTCAATACATAACCTAACTCGTGGTAATAAAAATATGTTTAAGCAGTCTCTTATCGCCAGCGCATTAATTTCAATAATAGGTGCAGCGCCAGCTTATGCTGCACAACTAACAGGTAAAGTTGTTGATGCAAACAACCAACCGCTCAGTAACGCCACTATCCACCTTCATGGCAAAAGCAAATCGGTAAAGTCAGATAAATTTGGCCAATTTACGATTGAGCTTGATGCTGACTCGCAGCTTCATATCTCAAAGCCAAACTACTTAGACCATCGTATTAATGTTACCGAAGAACAAGGTTTCGTACGTGTTGAGCTAACACCAACGTCCGTTGAGAGCATAGTTGTTTATTCTTCTGCCCTGCACAAAAATAGTATGGAAATGACCTCTCCAGTGAGTGTATTAAGCGGTGATGAACTAAAAAACCGTGCAAAACCCACACTGGGTGAAACACTAAAAGGCCAACCTGGGATCAATGCCAGTTATTTTGGTCCGGTAAGTTCAAGCCCTATTATCCGTGGCTTAGATGGACCGCGAGTCAAAATCACGCAAAATGGGTTAGACAGTAGCGATGCCTCGCGCGTTGGTCCTGATCATGCCAACACCAACGACTCGCTTGCAGCGCAACAGATTGAAGTGCTAAGAGGCCCAGCTACCCTACTATACGGCTCAGGTGCAATAGGTGGTGTGGTTAATGTCGTTGATAATCGTATTCCGACTGATGTGATCGAAAGCCTTCAGGGCGCAGCCGACTATAGCCATGATACCAACTCAAATACCAATACCTTTGCGGTGTTATTAGAATCAGGCTTTGATGGCTTTAACTTCCATTTCGATGGCGTTAAGCGTAAAGGTGGTGACTATGAAACCCCTAATTTCGCGCTTCCACACGACGAACATGAAGAACACGCGCATGAACATGAAGGCGAAGATCATGCCCACGAAGCAGAAGAGCATGAAACAGAGTACGCCAATCGCGTCGACAATACCTTTATCGATTCTGAGCAATTTAACTTAGGTACAAGTTACGTCGGCGATCATCTGACCGTTGGTTTCTCTTATGGCCGTGTTGATACGGACTATGGCATTCCTGCTCACTCTCATATTGGTCATGACCATGATCACGAGCATGAGCATGAGCATGAAGAGGAAGGGCATGACCATGAAGAAGAATCCGTATTTGCTCGAGTAAAGCAAGACCGTTGGCAAGGGCTTGTAAATTATGCAGTACACAGTGACTGGCTTGAATCTGTTGGTCTACGTGTCGGCTACACCGATTATGAACACGCTGAAATTGAAGATGGAAACATAGGTACAGTATTTAAAAATGATACAACCGAGTTACGCTTAACCGCAGAGCACCGCTTAGGTGAATGGCACGGTACTGTTGGTTATCATTTCTCCGACAGCGATTACGCCGCGAACGGTGAAGAAGCTTTCACGCCATCGACCAATACCAAAACGCATGCTCTTTATATCCTTGAAGAACGTCGTTTTGGAGACTTCACACTTGAGTTAGGTGCTCGTATTGAAGACTACCAGTTATCAAGCAAAGGCAATCAACTCGAAGCGTACGAAGAAGATCATGACCATGAAGGTGAACACGATCATGATCACGACCATGGTGGTAACTTAGATAATGGGTTTATTTCTTATGACCTAGAAATGACCAATCTAAGCTTGTCTATTGGTGGTGTGTACGACTTTGCTGAAGGCCAAAACGTTGCTGTTTCGCTGTCTCGTTCAGAGCGCGCACCATTAACTGCCGAATTGCTTTCAAATGGCATTCATATCGCAACCAGCACCTATGAACTAGGGCTTGGTTATGAGCTTGAAGGTGATCATTTACACTTTGAGCCACAAGATGTTGAACAAGAGACATCAAATAACTTAGACATCAGTTTCAGAAAGTTCTCAGGCGACTTTGGCTATACCGTTAATTTCTTCTATAACGACATCGAAAACTTCTACTATCAGGCATTAACAGACTATATCTATAGTCCAGAGCACGGTTTAGAAGTGGCGGATCATGCACATGAAGGCGCGGTTCCAGTGTTTAAGTTTGAAAGCAGTGATGCCAAACTATACGGTCTCGAGTTTGATGCCCATTACAAACTAAGCAACTTTGCACGCGTCAAAGTGTTTGGTGATTCGCTGACAGCGAAGTTAGATAACGACGAATATTTGCCACGTATCCCAAGCAACAAGCTAGGTCTTGATTACGAACACAGTTACGAGAACCTAACTGCTAACTTCACAGTGACGCATTATTTCAAGCAAGACAACATCGCGAGCTATGAAAGTGAAACTAAGGGCTATACGTTAGTGGATATGTCGTTTAACTATGACTTTGAGTTTATGGGCAGTGACATGGTTGGTTATGTTAACCTTGATAACCTAACAGATGAGCTAGGCTTTGTGCATAGCTCGTTTATCAAAGAGCAAGCCCCTCTTCCAGGTCGTAACATCAAGCTTGGCATTAGAGGCTACTTTTAATACCGATTCCTTTCTTTTATAGAAACCAAAAAGCTACCTCTTGTGGGTAGCTTTTTTATCTAACTTGAAGCAGTGAACCTCAATTTAATGATAGTAAATCAGTAAATTATGCGCGAGTGCCAAAGATTTTGTCACCGGCATCACCAAGCCCAGGGACTATATATCCTTTCTCATTTAAATGGCTATCTAATGCTGCTGTGTAAATTTCAACATCAGGGTGTGCTTCTTCCACAAGCTTTACTCCTTCTGGCGCTGCCACCAGCACAATCGCTCTGATCTCTTTTGAACCGGCTTTTTTTAGCATGTCGATAGTAGCAATCAGTGAGCCACCAGTCGCAAGCATTGGATCAATAACTAATGCAAGTCTGGCATCGATATTGCCCACCAACTTCTCAAAATAAGGCACAGGCTCAAGTGTTTCTTCGTTGCGCTGTAAACCCACAACACTTACTTTAGCTGCTGGGATCAACTGCAGTATGCCATCTAGCATTCCCAAACCGGCTCTCAAAATTGGCACTAAAGTGATCTTTTTACCTGTCAGCCTTTTAACTGTTAACTCGTTACCGTCCCAAGCAGAGATAATCTGATCGCTCAACGTCAAATCTTTTGTTGCTTCGTAAGTGAGTAAGTTGCCAACTTCCGAGACAATTTCGCGAAAATTTTTGGTCGATATACCCTGCTCTCGCAAGAGCCCGAGTTTATGCTGAACTAGTGGGTGATCAATTACATGTAATGCCATGGCTGCGTATCCTTATAAACTGCTAAAGAAATCTTCTGGTTTGTGCCTTATAGGCTTTGTACACTGCACCGTAGGCGTGCCTAAATAAAGATAGCCAACGATCTCATCTTTTTCATTGAGACCAAGTTGCTTTTTCACTTCTGGACTCTGGGCAAAGTAGCCCGTACGCCATACACCAGATAACCCCTGTGCAAAAGCCGCTTGCTGCATCGCAAGTACACTACAGCCTGCACTTTGAATTTGCTCAATACGAGGTACTTTTGGATGTTCTTGATAAGGAGATACCGCGATGATCAACATTGGCGCGCGCTCTGGTAGCTCTCTCGCTCTATCTATCACCCGCTGCTCTTGCAGCTCTTTCACCGCCGCTTGATAATAGATTTCACCTAGCTTTTCGCGGCCTTTTTCTTCAACTGTAATAAATCTAAACGGTGTTAAGCCACCATGATCTGGCACTTTTAGTGCTGCTTTTTTAATGATTTCTAACTGAGCTGGATTAGGTCCAGGAAAAGACAGATTGCTATCTGACTGGCGTGTTAAGAGTAATTCTATGGCGTCCATTGACTCATCCCGTATTGTGCCTTCAAAATGGCCGTGAATTATACCAATTTGACTTAATACGTGTCTCGAAATAGACCAAATACTTAAGCAAATTGGTATTACGTGGCTTGTAGTCTATCATTTTCCCTTAAATTCGACCACGTGACATTACGGATTTCTGGACAGCATCCTTTCAGTAATTCATTTTACTCCGGAAGTAAATCGCGTTGTTTCCTATCAATAAGTAGCCTTAACCAATAATCAACACTGACATAACGTCCACCACCAGTAAAAAATAATGAAAGTAGTAATACAAAGTAAGTTGCCGAAAATTCAATTCCATTGTTTAAAATAACAATATTACCTCTTTCATAGAGATAATTTGGTCTGCCATTTTCTTCGACTATCTCTTTAATTGAATCCAAACGTTGCTTTGCTGCTACGCTATTTTCTAAGCTCGCTTTAGCTTCTTCAAAGCCTAGCCAGTCTAATACTTTTGCGGCGCTGGTATCAGGATTTGTTGGCGTTACCGAAAACCAGCCATGCTCCAAATGCACCGTCGTTGCAGCAACTACCATAGTCACCATGAGCGGAATAGACACTAAACGCGTAAGCAAGCCAAGTAAAATTAACCAACCACCTAAAAACTCCGTCCAAGCGGCTAGAAAGGCAAGTAAGTCAGGAAAAGGTAAACCTAAGCCCCACTCACTATTGCCAAACCATGCGACAATATTGGGATCGGCGAGGAGGCGTTGTAAAAATGCCGCGTCCGGATTAGCCAAATTTAATTTATTGTAACCTGCAATGATCATAACTGGCGCAAGAATAAGGCGCATAAGTAATGGCGCAAGACCAGAAAAATGTTGAGATAAATGTTGTAGTTGCCGATACGGCTTTAATAGGTTGGCAAGCATATGCGGTCCATAGTTGATGTTAGAATTATCAGTATAGACCGCAGATTGGGTTGGGTTATTTCGTTAGGGCCTGTTAATCTTTCAAGTTTGTTTTTGCAGCAGTTTGATTGGTATTTATACAAGGCAGAGCCTGCGTAGCATAGTTGTTCTATGTGAGTCAGTCGATAAAGACTTTGGGCTCCTGCAAAGTCACCTTACCCCACATCCTTGTGGGGCAACACAGAAGAAATGCCAATCAAGCGCTGCCCTTTGGGTTCACCTGAGTGCGCTTTGTTCATTGTTGCTCAACTCTTGCTTAGATTACTAGGCGGCAAGTCGAGCGTCGCGACCAAAACACACTCAGGAGCACAAAAATCAAACAGCAAAGATCAACAGACCCTAGATCTTTCTTGCTACCTGAAGGGCTTCTGCAATCGCTCGCTTAGCATCAATCGCTGCCGCCAGTTTGGCCCCACCAATAACGTGCTGATTTTCTGGTAGTGCCTCTTTATCGAACAAGCTATCGTTAGAAACTTGTCCAATACAAGCAATGACCGTATCAACATCCAACAATTGCTCTTCACCTGCAACTCTTACAGTCAAACCTTGACTATCAAAGCTGATATATTCGCATTCTGCAATTTGTTGAACATTGTGGTGTTTTGCAACGGCTCTGTGGATCCAGCCTGTGGTCTTACCTAAGTCTTTACCAAAACGTCCTTCAGAGCGTTTTAACATATAAATCGGTCTTTGCTCTTGTGATGGTTGCGCTTCGCATTCTATTCCCCATTGAGATTTAAAATCAGGAATCGTTTGTTCTCGCTGTTCAGTTAAAAACGCTACCATGTCAAAGCCAATACCACCTGCGCCTAAAATAGCAATTTTATTACCTAATTCTACTTCACCCTTAATCACTTCGTCATAGGCAAACACACGTTTCCCATCTGCGCATTCAATTTTCGACATCCGTGGACTTACGCCCGTTGCAAATACCACATCATCAAACGCATTTGCCATTGTTTCTTCGTATGGTGTATTTAGGCAAAGCTCAACACCTAAGCGATTTATTTCGCTGACATAGTATTTAAGCGTATGTTGGAAGTCTTCTTTACCTGGTATTCGCATCGCTAAATTAAACTGACCACCTAATTCGCTACCTTTATCAATCAACTTGACTTGGTGGCCTTTTTTAGCGAGATAATAACTTACAGACAACCCAGCAGGTCCTGCGCCAACAACGAGTACTTGTTTTTTCCTTTGGGCACTCTGAAGTGGATAATCCAATTCAAATCCGGCTTGTGGATTCACCAAACATGTTGCTCGTTTACCTTTAAATACATGGTCTAAACAACCCTGATTACAGCCGATGCAAATATTGATTTGTTCCGAGCGCTGCTCTTGATATTTATTAAAGAATTCAGGATCAGCCAGTAGCGGACGCGCCATAGAAATAAGGTCGGCATCTCCTTTAGCTAAAATGTCATTAGCAAGATCTGGGGTGTTAATCCTATTTACTGCTACAACAGGTATATCAACGGCTTGTTTTAATCTATGTGACGCTTCACGATAAGCACCTGGAGGCACCATCGACGCAATTGTTGGAACACGCGCTTCGTGCCAACCAATACCAGTGTTGAGAATATCCACACCGGCCGCGACCAAAGCTTTGGCTTGAAGCACAACTTCTTCTGGTGTTGAGCCATTTGGGATTAAGTCCATGACCGACAGACGAAAAACGATTATGAACTTATCGCTCACTTTTGCTCTAACCGCTTTTACAATATCTGTTGCCAATCGCATTCTGTTTTCTAAGCTACCACCATATTCATCAGTGCGCTTATTAGTATGACCCGCCATAAACTCATTGATTAAATATCCCTCTGAGCCCATGATTTCCACACCATCGTAGCCTGCTTTTTCGGCCAACTTAGCTGAGTGAGCAAAGTCTTTAATCGTACCTTTGATGGCACTTAAGCTCATTGCTTTTGGTTTATATGGATTAATCGGTGCTTTGATAGCACTAGGTGCAGTGTTGAATGGATGATAAGCATAGCGCCCAGCATGTAGTAACTGTATACAAATTTTGCCACCATGCTTATGTACTACATCAGTGTATGCTTTGTGTTTAATTACATCGTATAACGAGTTAAAAGAAGAAGAAATGGGTGTCAACTTACCGCGTAGGTTTGGACTGTAGCCACCGGTTACGATCAGACCCACTCCACCTTTTGCTCGTTCTTCATAAAACGCAGCCAGTCGCTTTCGGTTGTGCCACCCTTCTTCAAGCCCGGTATGCATTGATCCCATTACCAAGCGATTTCGCAAACTGGTATGTTTAAGTTGTAGTTCTTGTTCTAACATTTGCCGCCCCACAAAACTGGTCTTACCTGTGAACATTAACGTTTTTTTATTATTTGGCAAGTCTTAAGGAGAAAGAAATTAACGAATTTGGCAGCATTGGCGATATTTCAATCATGAAAATACTTCGTTACGTTTTTCTATTATTCATGAAACTCGCTCTGATATATGATAAATGTATAGAGTTGTATTGAAGTTAAGCATAAGGGATCATTTTGAAACTGATAGCGAATATTTTTAAAGGCATTTGGGCCACACTGAACTTTTCCAGGCGATTAATTTTAAATCTGCTGTTTTTATTCATTCTTATCGCCATCGTGATAAGCATTGTATCGGGTGAGGATCAGGTTAAGGTCGAAAATAAAAGCGTACTACGTTTAAACCTGAACGGTATCATAGTTGAGCAATTGACCTATGTTGACCCTGTTGAGGCGGCAATGAGTGATGCTTTTGGTGACTCAGAAGAGCCAAGCGAAATTTTATTAGATGATGTCATCGATGTTATCAATAAAGCGGCTCAAGATGACCGCATTACAGTGATGTATCTTGATTTACAACGTCTTCATAGCGCCCATCTCGATAAATTACGAGATATCAAAGACGCGCTCGCGCAATTCAAAGCAGCAGGCAAAAAAATCTATGCGCATGGTGCTTATTACACTCAAGCTCAATATTATCTCGCCTCGGTAGCCGATGAAATTTCTCTACACCCATACGGTGGAGTTAATATCACCGGATTTGGCATGTATCCCCTGTATTTCAAAGAAGCTCTTGATAAGCTAAAAGTTACGCAACATATTTTCCGCGTTGGTACATACAAGTCGGCCGTTGAGCCTTATATTCGCAGCGATATGTCACCTGAAGCAAAAGAGTCAAATCTTGGATGGATCACCCCGCTTTGGACACAATACAAAACAGAAGTGGCCAAGAACCGCGGCTTCGATGTGGCGAATTTTGATGAAACCTTCGCAGCATTAACAGACAAAATGGAAGCGGCACAAGGCGATTCCGCCAAATACGCTATCGACAATCAATGGGTCGATGCGTTAACGACCAATCAAGCTTTTGCACAGAAACTGATCGATGAAGTTGGTCTCGATGCAAAGGGAAAATCTTTTAAACAGGTCTCGTTCAATCAATATCTATCGACGTTGCCGCCTAAAGAGTTTGCAGAAAATCCATTTACCGAAAAAATCGCAGTGGTTGTTGCTAAAGGTCAAATCTCTGATGGCAAGCGTAAAGCGGGAGCTATTGGTGGCGATTCAACAGCTGCACTACTTAAAAAGGCTCGCCTTAACGACAAGGTGAAAGCCGTTGTACTAAGAATTGACTCTGGCGGTGGTAGCATGTTTGCTTCTGAAACCATTCGTAATGAAGTTCTTGCACTAAAAGCCGCTGGAAAACCTGTGATAGCATCAATGGGTTCAGTTGCAGCTTCTGGTGGTTATTGGATTGCGGCATCAGCTAATGAAATTTGGGCATCGCCAAGCACGATCACGGGTTCTATTGGTGTATTTGGCATGATCATGACCTTTGAAAATGCAGCAAACTCATTAGGAATTTATTCTGATGGTGTTGCGACAACCGAATTAAAAGGCCAATCTCCATTCAGAGGGATAGATGGTGGCTATAAAAACCTTATCCAGATGGGGGTTGAAGATGCCTATGATAAGTTTATCTCTATGGTTGCAACCGAGCGAAACCTTGATAAGTCAGCGGTTAACGATGTTGCGCAAGGACGTGTATGGCTAGCAACTCAGGCGCTTGATTTTGGCCTAGTTGATAAGTTAGGCAACAAGAACGATGCGATTGAAGCGGCAGCAAGTCTTGCCAATTTAGAGATGTATGATGTTATCACTATTGAACAAACACTCACCGAGCAAGAAAAGCTGATGCAACAATTATTTGGTGCGTCTATGGTGCAAAGCGCCATTAGTGCCCTTGTACCTGAGCAATCGATATTCGCAAAAACTGCATTAAATGCCCTAGACAGTGTTAGCAATACAATAGCACTACAAACTCAGATGTTAGGCCAGCTTAACGATCCTAACCATGTCTATACGCTTTGCTTAGTGTGTAACGTTTCACCTGAGTAAAATCGATTAAGCACTGCAATTGTGGTGCTGTAATTGTTATACTGAGCCCAGATTTTATTCTGGGCTTTTTTATGAAAAGAAAAAAAATATATATCGCCTATACCGGTGGTACCATTGGTATGAAGCAATCCAGTCGCGGTTACGTTCCGGTTGCAGGATATCTAACAGATACGGTAAAAAATAACGCCGAGTTTACTCGCGATGAAATGCCGCTTTTTGATATTCATGAATATTGCCCGTTAATTGACTCGTCAGATATGTCACCGCATCACTGGCAGCTTATCGCGGATGACATTCAATCAAAATATCACGACTACGATGGTTTTGTGGTGCTCCATGGCACAGATACAATGGCCTATACTGCTTCTGCACTATCCTTCATGTTTGAGAACTTAACTAAACCTGTGATAGTGACCGGCTCTCAAATTCCGTTGTCACAACTGCGCTCTGATGGTCAAGTAAATCTGTTAAACGCGATGTATTTGGCTGCTAACTACCCTATCGCCGAAGTGAGTTTGTTTTTCAACAATAAACTTTACCGCGGTAACAGAGCAATTAAAGCTCATGCTGATGGCTTCGATGCATTCGCTTCTCCAAACCTTTCGCCGCTGGCACAAGCTGGGATCAATATTCAGCTGATCGAAGGGAAGCTAAGCCCTTACGTTGAGCAAAGCTTGCAAGTCACCAAGATTTCACCTCAACCTATCGCGGTAATGCATTTGTATCCAGGGATCTCAACTGAAATCCTTAAGAACCTAATGCGTGGCGAGATGAAAGCGCTGATCTTATTAAGCTTCGGTGTTGGTAACGCGCCACAAGACGAGCATTTTTTAACTGAGCTTAAAGCAATCAGCGACCGCGGAGTGGTGATTATCAACCTCACCCAATGTATTCAAGGAAAAGTGAATATGGGCGGCTACGCGACAGGAAATGCGTTATTAAACTGTGGTGTGATCAGCGGCTACGATATGACACTAGAAGCGTGCTTAACAAAGCTACACTATTTATTTAGCCAGCAGCTAGAGCTTGAAACGATCCGCCATTTGATGCAAGACAACCTGCGCGGTGAGCTAACTCGATAGCAGTAAAGCGAAAAAGTAACACAACAAAAAAGCCGTGGTATCGTTACCACGGCTTTTAAATCAGCTCGAACTGCTCCGAATGTCGATTATTATCTAACTTTTGCTTCGATATCGACAAGATCAGTAAGGTGACAAGTTTCACCACTGTGTGTCTTTATGCCGTGCTCACCAAAATAATCACGCTGTGCTTGCACCAAGTGCCCGTTGCTTGGCGTGCTCAGTGTTGCAATATAAGTTTGCGTCGCAGCAAGCACTGGGAAAGACAAACCAGTCGCCACCGCTTTACCTGTAATGCTACGTAGTGCAAGTGCAGGCTTCTCAAGTGAATCGATAAATTCAACACCTTCAGCGATATCGTCTAAGTAATCAGCTCGGATAATACAGCCCGCACGCCAGGTTTGTAGCGTTTTATTGAGATCCACTTTCCATTGGTGCGCACGAGACGCGCCCTTAATCAGTGCAAGACCTTGGCGGTAACATAGCAAGCTGGCAAAATAGAACGCATCTTTTAACTCGTCTAAATCAACGTCAATTGTTTGCGTTGATTTATTCGCATACGTCATTTCTTTCGCAGCTGGAGTATCAATAGTGTTGGTGAGATGGCGAGCTTGTACCGCAGCCACAAGCGAAGGTACGGCAATACCAAGCTCCAGTGCGTTTTGCGCCGTCCAAAGGCCAGTGCCCTTAGCTCCTACCTTATTGTCGATAAGGTCGACTAAAGACTCGCCCTGCTCTGTTTCTAGACTTAAAATGTGGCTAGAAATTGCAAGTAGATAACTATTTAATTTTCCTTCAGACCAAGATTCAAAAATCTCAGCAACTTCTTTAGGAGAGCGACCGGTACCCAGACGAAGCAATTGATAAAGCTCCGCAATGAGCTGCATCAACGCATACTCAATACCGTTGTGCACCATTTTAACAAAGTGACCGCTGGCCGATTGCCCAACACGCGCGAAACATGATTCATTGTTGTAGCTCGCAGCAACCTTTTCGAACCAAGGCTCGATACGCTCCCAGCCACCTTCTGAACCACTTGCCATCATTGCAGGACCATGACGTGCACCTTCGGCACCGCCAGAAATCCCCATAGTGGCAAACTCAAATTTATTCTGATATTTCAATTTACGTGCAATACCATCTTTGTAATTACTGTTACCACAGTCAACGATAATATCGTCTTTTTCAACTCCAGCTTCAACCAAATCGCTACAAACTTTATCTACTAGTTCACCTGCTGGAACGAGTAATAAAATCGAGCGAGGAGTCTCTAATCTTCTGATCATATCACCGAGATCAGACACTATGTGTAAGCGCTCCGCCATACCTAACGACTGTGCGCAACTCAATAATTCCGCACCTACTTCGGGGTTCTTGTCGTAAGCGACTAAGGTCATCCCCTTCTCAATTAGATTTAGCGCGAGGTTTTTACCCATCACACCCAAACCAACTAATGCAACCTGCATTTAGTTTCCTCCTCGGTAACATCAAAACTTTATGCGTTCGTGTATGTGCATTATACCTGAGCGACCATGATTAACCAGCGAGACACACAATTCACTGATATCATATCGGTCCCCAAAATATGACAGCTAACACAATTCACTGTATAGCAATATAGTGACAGCAGCACGAATTCACCAATTTTGTGATAAATCTCAAATAGTCCCCTAAGCTGTAAGGTAAAATATTCGAGATTGACGGCCACTGACACCGGTGTCATAATGATGACATATAGATCATATAACTTAATTCGAGTGTTAAAAAGGGTTTTGCATAATTCTTTATGCTCTAATTAGTTAAATCGTGATTTTACAATGTGGCATGTGTAAAAAAGCAGCAATTTTGATTTACTTTTAACACATTCATAAGTTTTTGCTTACCTTGATAAGCTAACAGGAGAATCTGATGCTTAGACGCACAAAAATCGTCGCAACACTGGGGCCAGCGACGGATAGAGATAACAACTTAGAAAAAATCATTCGTGCCGGCACCAACGTAGTCAGACTAAACTTTTCACACGGTGTCGCTCAAGATCACAAAAATAGAGCCGAAGCCGTTCGCGAAATTGCTAAACGCTTAGGCGTAAATGTAGCGATCCTTGCAGATTTACAAGGTCCTAAAATCCGCGTTTCAACATTTAAAGAAGGCAAGGTGTTCTTAGAAGTGGGTGCAAAATTCACGCTCGATGCAAAAATGGAGCCTGGTCAAGGTCACGTTGAAGCCGTGGGTATCGACTATAAAGAATTACCGAATGACGTAAAACAAGGTGATTTGCTGTTATTAAACGATGGACTTATTCAACTTGTTGTTGAAGAAGTACAAGGTCACTTGGTTCATACCAGTGTTAAAGTTGGCGGCGTATTGTCGAACAATAAAGGGATCAACCGTTTAGGCGGCGGCTTAACCGCACCTGCATTTACTGACAAAGACAAAGAAGACTTGATCACTGCAACTGAAATTGGTGTGGACTATATCGCGGTTTCGTTCCCTCGCAGTGGTGACGACATGCGTTACGTTAGAGGACTGGCGGAGAAAGCAGGTTCTAATGCACAATTACTTGCAAAAATCGAACGTGCAGAAGCGGTTGAAACCGTAGAAGCGATTGACGACATCGTACTGGCTTCTGATGCGGTGATGGTTGCCCGTGGTGATTTAGGTGTAGAAATTGGCGATGCCGCTCTTGTTGGTAAACAGAAGCAAATTATCAGCCGTGCTCGCTCACTAAACCGTACTGTGATCACTGCCACCCAAATGATGGAGTCAATGATTGACAACCCAATGCCAACTCGTGCTGAAGTTATGGATGTCGCAAACGCAGTGCTTGATGGCACAGATGCGGTAATGCTTTCAGCGGAAACCGCAGCTGGTGATTACCCAGAACAAACGGTCGCGGCAATGGCACGTGTGTGTCTAGGTGCTGAATCTCAACCACAGATCCATATATCTAAACATCGTTTAGACAGCCGTTTTGCTGATACCTGTGAAACTATCGCGCTGTCGGCAATGTACGCAGCAAACCATTTAGATTCAGTAAAGGCAATTGTCGCACTAACTGAATCGGGTAATACCGCAAAATTGATGTCTCGTATCAGTTCTGGATTGCCTATTTACGCACTGTCTCGCCATCAATCAACGCTTGGGCAGGCATCACTCTATCGTGGTGTATATCCGGTAAGATTTGACTCGACACAATGCTCTGATGATTCAACCGTTCGCGAAGCGCTTGACACGCTAGTTGCTGCAGGCTCATTGGAAAAAGGCGACACAGTGATCATCACACACGGTGATAAGATGGAAACTATCGGCGCCAGTAACACGCTGAAAATCGTCACAGTGTAAAAGCGTTGAACTAGGTAGCATTGCTGCCTAGTTCATCTTTCCTTAGAATACTCTAAAGTGTACAAGCACATAAAATACACTACGTCACCGTAGGCTAAACACGGTGCAAATCACTTTAGCTCGCTATCGTATCAGCTTGCGAGTGCGGCCTTTACTTTATCACGGTAACTACGGCTGACTTTAAGCTCTTGACCATTCTCAAGTACCAATAAATATTCGCCACTGCTTTGCGTGACCAGTTTACTGATCTGCTTAGTATTAACAATTGCAGAGCGATGTACGCGCACAAATAACGTTGGATCTAACTCTTGTTCTAGATCTTTCATTGTTTTACGTAAGATATGAGTCTGACCATCGCTACAGTGTAAGCACATGTAGTCACCGGCTGCATCAATCCACTGAATTGACGATGTAGATACTCGAATGATTTCACCCTGCTCTTTTACCGCGAGCGACTCCGGGAATTTTTTATCTTCAATTGTATCTCCTGTTGCAAGTTTTTTAAGGATTTCTTCACAGTTATTACCAGTGATCCCTGCAACAAAGCTGGCTAGCTTTTTCTTATGCGCATTGTCTTGTTGTGTTTTTAAATAGCTTTGCACTTTCTCCACCGCCTGTTTTAATCTGTTGTCATCAACGGGTTTTAAGATGTAATCCAGCGCATGGATCTCAAATGCCTTTACAGCATATTGATCGAACGCGGTTACAAATACGATAGCAGGCAATGGTTTAACACTTTCACTTAACGCTCTCGCTACTTCAAAACCGTTCATGTTCGGCATTTGAATATCGAGAAAGACCAGATCTATGTCCTCTGATTTGCATAGATCGATTGCTTGTTGACCACTGCCACACAATTCTACAACTTCGATTTCAGAAAAATCTCTTAACCTTACCGCTAACCCTTTTCTCGCTAGCGGCTCGTCATCTACGATTAGTGTTCTAATTTTGCTCATTACTTCTTCGCCCTTTCATATGGAACGCGAATATTTACCTTCAAACCAGTTGGCTCATTATCCGAGAGCACAAATGAATAGTTGTTTTCGTACAAGGTTTTTAAACGGTCTTTGGTATTCGCTAAACCCACTCCCTGTGCACTTTTCAGTTGCCCATCTTCCAGTTCCGCGCCAGGACCATTGTCTCCTACTTCCAAGAGTAGTTCATTAGCAAACACCTGCGCTTTTATTTCAATTTTGCCGCCATGCTCCATATGGGCAATTGCGTATTTAATGCTATTTTCAATGAGTGGTTGTAGGATCAAGCTTGGTACTAGTGCCTGTTCCGCTTCTTCTGTCACATCAAGCTCAATAGATAAGCGCTCATCAAAGCGCACCTTCTCAATTTCTAAGTACAGCTTTAACGCATGTAATTCTTGCTCAAGCGGTACCTTTTTTATTGGATCTGTGTTCAATGTATGGCGCAAGAAATCACTGAGCCTTGAGACCATTTGATTCGCATCTTTGTTTTCTTCAACCAATATAAGCGTTGAAATTGCATTAAGCGTATTGAATAGAAAATGCGGATTCAATTGATATCTCAGCATTTTCAATTGCGCTTCATGGGCCATAGTATTGGCTTTCAAAGCTTTTTGGCGCTCACTCTGTAGCAACTGGTAATACTTAATACCAAAGTACAGCCCACTCCAACAGAGTATGATATAGACAGAGTCTAGTCCCTGCTGTAAGTAATAAAACCACTCATCCGGTCGATATCCATGGCGATATATTTCCCAATGATTAAACTTCTGAACGACCGCCCATAGTGTTCCAGTTACATATGACGCCGTAAACACAACGAATATCAGCACCAACGGTGTTGCATTCCAAATTTTACGATAGAGGTATCGTAGCGGTACGGTCATCAAGCAACCTGCATAGGCATTTAATGCGATGACAAACACATAAATATCACGCATTTCAAAGACTTTTGAGCCAATATAGTTAACTAGCGCGTAGCCCAGCCAACCGGCTATTTGTAATACCCAGAAAAATCTCTGCCTGTTATCAACCAGTGATTGCCACTTCAAAATGATTATACCTCTTCTATCTTAACTGGATTATATCTCAGCATGTCGTCTCTATTCACTGCTGGTGGTCTCAGTTTTTACACACCTTGCCGCAAATAAAAAAGGCACCTTAGTGCCTTTTTTTGAAATAAATTAACCAGTTAATTTATATTCATCTATTCAAACTGTCGCTATTAAGCAAGCTTGTCAGATGCCACTTTATAAGTAGGATCTGCTTGGCCGTCTAGCTCAACGAGATCTTTAGCTTTACTTAGCAATACTTTACAGTCTTGGCTTAAATGGCGAAGATGAAGCGTTTTACCAGCCTTTTTATAACGTTCAGCTAACGCATCTATCGCTTCAATTGCACTGTGGTCAGCAACACGGCTATGTTTAAATTCAACAATGATATCATCAGGATCATTGTTAACATCAAACAGCTCAGCAAAGTTTTTCACCGACCCAAAAAACAGAGGTCCGTGTAATTCATATACTTTCGAGCCTTGCTCATCAATATAATTATTGGTGTAAATATGTTTTGCATGCTCCCACGCGAATACGAGTGCCGAAACAATGACACCAACGCAAACTGCGATGGCCAAATCTGTAATCACTGTAACCCCCGACACCAAGACGATTACAAATGCATCTGATTTAGGGATCTTTCTTATTAATCTAAAACTTGACCATTCAAAAGTCCCTAATACCACCATAAACATTACACCAACTAGCGCCGCAAGCGGGATCATTTCGATAAGGCTTGCCGCAAACAGAATAAATACAAGTAGTAATAATGCAGCTGTGATACCTGACAAACGGCTACGTCCACCAGAATTAATATTGATCATTGATTGTCCAATCATCGCACAGCCACCCATCGCACCAAACACACCACAAGTAACGTTAGCCGCACCTTGACCGATACATTCGCGGTTGCTGTGACCACGTGTTTCGGTGATTTCGTCGATTAACGTGAGCGTTAGTAGAGATTCAATCAAACCAATCGCTGCTAGGATAAGTGCGTATGGGAAGATGATTTTAAATGTTTCAAATGTCCATGGTACTTCAGGGATATGGAAAGCAGGAAAACCGCCGGCTATCGTTGCATCTACGTTACCTGACATATCTTTCAGATAATCAAGCACATTACGAGCATCTAAATCTAAACCAATAACAATACCGGTTACCACTAAAATCGCCGCTAGACTCGAAGGCACAGCGGTTGTTAGCTTTGGTAAAAAGTGAATAATGGCCATAGTCAATGCAACCAAGCCAACCATAATATATAGCGCCTCACCTTGCATCCACGTAAGATCACCCTGTTCGTCAAGTACTTTGAATTGTCCAAGCTGAGCGAGGAAGATAACGATAGCTAAGCCATTTACAAAGCCTAGCATTACAGGATGCGGTACCATACGTATAAACTTGCCGAGCTTAAATATACCCGCGAGTATTTGTAAGAAACCCATGAGTAATACGGTTGCAAAGAGATATTCTACGCCATGCTCAACAACAAGGCTCACCATTACCACGGCAAGAGCCCCTGTTGCACCCGAGATCATACCCGGCCTACCACCAAAGATTGAAGTCACAAGACCGACAATAAATGCTGCATATAAACCGACTAATGGGTCTACTTGTGCAACAAAAGCGAAAGCCACAGCCTCAGGCACAAGTGCCAAAGCGACCGTAAGCCCAGACAGTACATCGTTTTTAGCAGAGCTAGGCGCTTTGCTGATAAGATTAAACATCAATATCCTCTGGTGTGAATTGACTATGAACACAAAGGCGGCGGATTTTAGCAAAAAGCAGCGCCTTTAACAAATAAGATACAAGCTTGTATCGCAAACTCGTTTGTAATACATAGCTCAATAAAGCGGCCTACATTGTAGTATAGAACAATGGTGAAAAGATGACGGGAAGCCCTACCCAACGAAGCAGGGCAACAAATTGTATTAAAGTGGTAAGGAAGTGCTGCGCTTAACGCAAGTCATTGTAACGTTTGAATGTACTTCTTGGACGAATTCTAAATTAAGTAAGTTATCACGAACAAATTGCTCATAGCCTTCAATGCCTTTCGAAATGATACGCAGCATAAAGTCCATGGTGCCTGCCATAGAATAGCACTCTGTCACTTCGTCATAACTTAAGATCAATTTTTCAAACTCGGCAAGGTTATTGCGGCCATGGTTTGAAAGCCTAACATGCGCATAAACTAACATATCAAATCCGAGTTTCTTCTCATCCAGCAATGCAACTTTGCCTTTGATGTAACCGTCTTGCTCTAATTTAGCGATGCGACGCCAACAAGGTGACTGAGAGAGTCCCACTTTATCAGCGATTTCAGCGGTAGAAAGACTTGCGTCTTGCTGTAACAATGCCAGTATCTGGCGATCTACTTGGTTCAATGACATATCTATTCTAGTTTAGTTAGCACATCAGTCTATTAACCGATGCTGATTGTTATTCCCTGAAGCATAGCAAATTAAAAAATGCATACCACTACTATGCCACTTCCACTATATTTAACCAAATCGGCCACTCATAAAAGGATTTGTCGCCTTTTCGAAGCCAATTGAGGTATTTTCACCATGACCCGAATGCACCACGACCTCATCAGGCAAAGTAAACAGCTTATCTTGTATAGACTGTTTTAGCTGGGCTGCATCGCCTTTTGGAAAGTCAGTACGACCAACAGACCCTTTAAACAACACATCTCCTACTAAAACCTGTTTTGAGTTTGGTTCATAAAATACCACGTGCCCTGGAGTATGCCCTGGACAATGTCTGACTTCGAGAGCTAAGTTTCCCACCTTAACCTTATCACCATCATTTAACCACTTTGATGGTAAAAAAGCAGCATGATTAGGAAAACCAAACATTTGTGATTGCATTGGCAAGGCTTCCAACCAAAATTGGTCGCCCTGATGAGGCCCAATAATCTCGATATTAAAATGTTCACTTAATTCTGTACTTGCTCCCACATGATCAAGGTGTGCATGGGTAAGCAAGATCATGCTTGGCACTAACCCCTGAGTGTCCAACTGCGCGATAATTTTTTCCGCTTCACCACCTGGATCTACAATTGCAGTGGCTTGTGTTTCTGGACACACGATAACACGACAATTTTGCATAAACGGTGTAACTGGAATTGTGAACACTTGCATGGTTAGTTTGCTCCAAACGACATCAAAACAGGATATTTAAGATACGCATTATCATAAAACGGAGTTCTTGCATAAAGCCACTCCATCCTCGCTTTTGGATCGTTTGCAAACTGCTTGTCTTCACGTATTTTTTTATCGAAGGCTAGCGCCATTGCTGGATTTTGTTTTAGCATTTTTCGCGCAAAAGGTTCAAGTGCATAATTTTCAACATATTCTGTACGTTGGAAAATAGTATTGAACTCCCCCCAAGCAAAAAATGAGTCTGGCGCCTCTGGATGTAGCAAGTGAGTCACCAGCTCTCCAGATTTTTGTGCCGTTGCTACTTTATACCACCCACTGAGATCGACCTTGTCTGAGAGCTCCTTAATGTCAAAAGTCGCATTTACTCTAAAGCGCCCTTCAAAAGGAGCCGTATCGAACTTGTAGTCTTTTACTGTAGCTTGGCTTACTTTTTCCACTACCGTTCCATCCGGCAGTGTAGAAACGGTAATTCCGTGCAGTTTTAATTTTTCGACCACTTCCGGATATGCCGGGGGAATGTAAAACTGCTCAGGTACATTCACCGTTGTTTTTACTTCCTTCTGCCAATAAATTGGCAGCTTTTCATAGTCTTGCGGCTCGCCTAAATACTTAGCTTCCAAATGACCAGACAATGCACTTTCAAACTGCTTGTATTTGATGCCTTTAAATTGAATGTAATCCGGCTCTTTTGCATAGCTGCGTTCAACAACCAATTGTTTCGGCGTGAATTCAGCTTCTTTCTGAACCGCTTCTCGTAATGCCTGAATATTATTTGAAAGGCCACTGATAACGCCATCCATAAACACATAGGTGCCCAGTACACGCTGCTTATAGGGTTTCAATGAGTGATTTTCTACCAGTATGGTAGGCAGTCCCTTTAAATCTCCCCAACCATTTGAAAATCGTGGCGTTGCTACCCAACCTGCTAGCCCTTTTTTAAAGTCTCGCTTATCCATCACAAATACAAGTGGACCTGGAATATGTCCTTGGGCAGCGAGCGCTGCATTAATTTGTGGCGAAATCTGATTCTCTAACACCTCAGCTATTGCTGGTGACTCACTTGCAAAAGTTGGGTTAAAACCATAAGTGACATCGTATTGGTAGTCTGCGCCATCCGTTACATGAACATCGATGTACAGATCCGGATTATATTCGTTAATCACCTGCATGACCGCCTTAACTCCTGGCGTATCCAATTTAGTGTAATCACGATTCAGATTTAAGTTATTGGCATTGGTTCTAAAGCCCATAACAGTCGGGCCGCGTTGATTTATACGGTTAAACTCGCTGCGCCTTTCATGCCCATCGACGTTGAGAATAGGGATAAAGAGTAAATTCACTTTCGTCAAAATATCACGGCGCTTACCGGTTGCAACATCGCGAAGCAACATAAACATGGCATCTTTACCGTCAATTTCTCCGGCATGAATACCAGCTTGTACTAAAATGGTTGGCTTACCATTATTAATAACATTTGACTTGTCACCGCCCTGCTCCGTTGCAACAATCATCTTAATCGCACGATTACTATTGCTAAACCCAATCGTCTCTAGCTTAAACTGGGTCGGATTGGCAGCCACTAGGCGGTCAACGAATGCCATCGTGTCTGCATAATCAGGAGAGTCTATCGCACCGCTTAGTTCAAAATCAGTCGTTAATGGGCCCTGTTGTTGTAATAGTTGTTCACTTTTGCCCTGCCACTCTATCAAAGGTGGTAAATGACCGTTCATACCTAGCATTGCAGTAAGCATAATAATGCTGGAACTCATCATATTTCTCTATTCCTCTGCTTTTATCTGCCAATTATATCAATATTTTAGATATCGGCTTACAATGTGCGGTGATTCAACAAAAATTTGCAGTTAATCGCAGATAACCATAACTTTAGGGATCAAATGAGCGTACAAAAATCAATTTTAATCACAGGTTGTTCTAGCGGGATTGGTTATTACTGCGCTGTGCAATTGTCAAAAGCAGGATATCAAGTTATTGCTTCGGTTAGAAATGCAAAAGACTTGAATAAATTTGAAGGCACAGACATTCAATGTATTTTGCTCGACTTAGCGTGCGAGCAAAGTATAAATGATGGCTTTAACCAAGCTTTGACAATCGCAGATGGTCAGTTAGACGCGTTATTCAATAACGGTGCCTACGGCCAACCTGGTGCGGTAGAAGACTTGCCTACAGAGGTGTTACGGCAACAATTTGAAGTTAACTTTTTTGGCTGGCATACGCTCACCTGTCTCGCAGTTGAGCAAATGCGTAAGCAAGGCGCAGGCCGCATTATTCATAACTCATCCGTACTTGGATTAGTCGCTCTGCCATATCGTGGCGCTTATAACGCGAGTAAATTTGCACTTGAAGGACTTACCGACACCCTACGTATGGAGCTTTCAGGTAGCGATATTCAAGTTAGCCTAATAGAGCCAGGTCCAATCGTGTCTAAATTTAGAGAGAACGCGAAACACGCCTTTTTAGCGAATATCGATCACGAAAATAGTGTACATCACAATGCATATCAGGCGCAGCTTAACCGCTTAGGCTCAGAAGAAGCACCACAAAAATTTACCTTAGGACCAGAAGCTGTTTATAAAGCGCTGCAACACGCACTGAGTGCGAAGACTGCAAAGCCGAGATATTACGTTACGTTTCCAACCTATTTAATGGGATACTTAAAACGAATATTGAGCAGTAAGATGCTGGATAAAATCTTAATAAAAAACCGCTAACGCTTGCGTTGATAACGAGTATAAAACTAAAAAAGGAGCCTAAGGCTCCTTTTCAATACCAGGTTTAGTCCTAAGACTAATTCTAGTTCCGCTTATTAAGCAGCTAGACCATCTTTTGCTTTAGCAACTAGTGCTGCGAAAGCTACTTGGTCGTATACTGCGATATCAGCTAGGATCTTACGATCGATTTCAATCGATGACTTTTTAAGGCCATTGATGAAACGGCTGTAAGAAAGACCATTTTGACGTGCAGCTGCGTTGATACGAGCAATCCATAGTTGACGGAAAGTACGTTTCTTAGCACGACGGTCACGGTAAGCATATTGACCAGCTTTAGTTACCGCTTGGAAAGCTACGCGGTAAACGCGTGAACGCGCTCCATAGTAACCTTTAGCTTGCTTTAATACTTTTTTGTGACGTGCACGTGCAACTACGCCGCGTTTAACTCTTGCCATTTCTGATATCCTCTATTAAGCGAATGGTAACATACGATCGATTAGGCCTAGGTCATTCTTATGAACCATAGACTTAGCACGAAGGTGTAATTTACGCTTTGAAGATTTCTTAGTCAGAATGTGACGAAGATGCGACTGTTTACGCTTGTAACCGCCAGAAGCAGTCTTTTTGAAGCGCTTAGCAGCACCTCTGTGTGATTTTAGCTTATAAGCCATTTGCAATAACTCCGAATGATATTGCTTTAACACAATGTAAGTAGGCGGAGATAAACTCACTTGTAGGCCTAGCTTACTACCTAAAACCGGTGAAGGATCAATACCTTACTTTAAAACCGGATAACGCAGGTGGCGTTAGCACTTGAGACCTGCGTTAAATTCGATGCGTATTATGCCGAGATTAAGACTTTTTAGCAATAGGCGCCATCATCATTATCATCTGACGACCTTCTACTTTTTTCGGGAAAGACTCAACTGATGCGATATCTTCCAATTCAGTCTTGATACGTTCTAGTAGATCAATACCAATCTCTTGGTGCGCCATTTCACGACCACGGAAGCGAATTGTGACTTTAGCTTTATCGCCCCCCTCAAGAAACTTGCGAAGGCTACGTAGCTTGACTTGGTAATCACCAACATCTGTACCAGGACGGAATTTAACTTCCTTAACCTGAATTTGCTTTTGCTTTTTCTTTTGTTCTTTTTGGATTTTTGCTTTTTCAAAAAGGAACTTACCGTAGTCCATCACTTTACAAACCGGTGGCTCAGCGTTTGGACTGATCTCAACTAGATCTAGACCTGCTTCGTCCGCCATGTTTTGTGCGTCTCTTGTTGAGACAATGCCAGCTTGCTCGCCTTCAGCGTCAATTAAGCGAACCTCTTTCGCTGTAATCTCTTCGTTAATACGATTTTTCTGAGCGTTATTTTGCCCTTTTTTGCCGCCTCTAATGGTACGTTCCTCCAAAAAATTCAAAAGTAAATGCGTGCACCAGAAAAAGTAAAGTACACGCAAGTTTATATTTATAGTCGATTTTTAATCTCTTCGCTAACTTTAACGATGAAATCACCAATCGATAATTTACCTAAATCTTCACCAGTACGGGTTCTTACTGCAACTTCTTGTTGCTCGACTTCTTTGTCACCCACCACTAGTAAATAAGGTATACGTTTTAAAGTATGCTCGCGGATTTTAAAACCAATCTTCTCATTTCTCAAGTCAGCACAAGCTCTTATTCCAAGTTTATTCAACTTTTGTACAACTTCGTGGACATAATCCGCTTGTTTATCCGTGATATTCATGATCACAACTTGTTTCGGCGCAAGCCAAGTTGGGAACTGACCAGCATATTCTTCCGTTAGAATTCCAATAAAGCGCTCTAGTGAACCCAGAATTGCGCGGTGGATCATAACTGGTGTTTTACGCTCGTTACTTTCCGCAACATAAGTTGCACCTAAACGACCTGGTAGTGCGAAGTCTAATTGCACTGTACCACATTGCCACGCACGCTCTAAACAATCATACAGCGTGAATTCGATCTTAGGACCATAAAACGCCCCTTCACCCGGCAGATATTCAAACTCGATGTTGTTAACTTTTAACGCTTCAGCCAATGCAGCTTCCGCTTTGTCCCACATTTCGTCTTCACCAATGCGCTTTTCTGGACGAGTCGAAAGTTTTACAACAATCTTTTCAAAGCCAAATGTCGAGTAAGTGTCATATACCATTTTGATACAGGCAGATACTTCATCCATGATTTGCTCTTCTGTACAGAAGATATGCGCATCATCTTGAGTAAAGCCACGAACGCGCATCAAGCCATGTAGTGCGCCTGATGGTTCATTACGGTGACAACAACCAAACTCAGCCATACGTAATGGTAAATCACGGTATGACTTTAAACCTTGGTTAAAGATCTGCACGTGACCTGGGCAGTTCATCGGCTTAATAGCATACTCACGTTTCTCTGACTCAGTCGTGAACATAGCATCTGAGTATTTGTCCCAGTGACCTGATTTTTCCCACAAGCCACGGTCCATCATCAACGGACCTTTTACTTCTTCGTACTGATATTCGCGTAGTTTTTCACGAACAAAATCTTCAAGCTCACGATAAATGCTCCAGCCATCATTATGCCAGAATACCATGCCTGGCGCTTCTTCCTGCCAATGCCACAAGTCGAGTGCTTTACCAATTTTACGGTGATCACGCTTTTCAGCTTCTTCTAAACGCTTAAGATACGCCTTTAGCTGCTTTTTGTCAGCCCAAGCTGTACCGTAGATACGCTGTAACATCTTGTTTTCTGAGTTGCCGCGCCAGTATGCGCCCGCCACTTTCATAATCTTGAAGTGGTGACAGAACTTCATATTTGGAACGTGCGGACCACGACACATATCAACATATTCTTCGTGGTGATATAAACCTGGGCGGTCATCTTTCGCGATATTCTCGTCTAGGATTTCCATCTTATAGGTTTCACCGCGTGCTGCAAATGCATCGCGCGCTTCTTGCCAGCTCACCTTTTTCTTTACTACGTCGTAGTCGGTTTTTGCCAACTCCAACATGCGCTTTTCAATCGCTTCAAGGTCTTCTTGAGTAAGCGAATGCTCTAGGTCAACATCGTAATAGAAACCGTTGTCGATGGTAGGACCAATCGCCATCTTAGCTTCTGGGAACAATTGTTTTACAGCGTGACCAATCAAGTGCGCACACGAGTGACGAATAATCTCAAGACCGTCGTCGTCTTTTGCGGTGATGATTTCAAGCGCTGAGTCATTTTCGATGAGGTCACAAGCATCAACACGAACGCCATTTACACGGCCAGCAATCGTTGCTTTCGCAAGGCCAGGACCGATGTCTTGAGCGACTTCTAGAGTAGTGACAGGGTTTTCAAAAATACGCTGACTGCCGTCAGGGAGAGTAATAACTGGCATGATAAATCCTATTTACAGTGGTGACACCTACAATGCATCACATGTATTTAATTAATTTTAAAGTGTGCCTATCAACGCTTTTACGAATAAGCATTGTCTTGCGCGAATTATCGCGGCTCATCCGAGGACTTTCGAATAAGAATCACTATTCTCGCGTGTTACTTGGCTAAGTGCAAGCCTAGAGCTAAAATTAATCTATTAATTTACAAAAACTATTTTGGGATTATTCGTGGCCAAAAAGCGATATCGGTTTGCAACCTTTAATCTACTAAATTTTGCAGCGCCGCCTTATTCTTTTTATCAACTTCATGAGCACTATAATGAAACACAGTGGCAAACCAAAACTCAGTTTATTACGGGACTCATTCAGCATATAAACCCCGATGTCATTGTGTTTCAAGAAGTCTTTTCACCTGATAGCTTACAGATGCTGTGCGAAGACTTAGGTCTTGTTCACTTTGCCACAGTCGATGCGCCAAGTCCTGATCACGTCTACCCATCGGTACTGTTTAAACCGGTAGTCGCTATCGCATCAAAACTACCATTTAAATCTTTTGCGCCGTTGGAGCCCTGCCCCGAGTTACTTGAATACCTTAATAATCAACATCAATTTAAATTCAATCGCACCCCGATAAAATGTAAGTTCGACATTCCAGGCTTCGGGTTACTCGCGTGTTACGCCGTCCACTTTAAGTCTCAACGCGTGCATTCAATGGCTCACATGCTGGGAGATTCCAATCAAGATGACCCGCTACTTACATTGCTTCACGAAACCGTCGGTACGATGCAGTCGCAGATATCACGTTCGCTCGAAGCTTCCATCATTTATTACGATGCATTAAAAACACAAAGGGAGAAACAGGCTGCAACGTTGGTGATGGGCGACTTCAATGATGCATTAGACAGCCCGGCATTATCTTTTATGACGCAAGCCTTTCCACCCGTCCTTGCTAGTAATGGCTTTGATAGTGTCGGGTTGTTCGACAGTTTTCTTTACGCCGACAACAACCATAAAGAAAAACCAGCCAGTCATTACTATCAAGGTGAGGGCAATGTACTTGATTACATTCTTTGTTCAAAAGAGTTCAATCCCAACCGAGAAGCGCCCAGGGTGAAGTCGTTACATTACTACAGTTACGATGCTCACCTTGATCCGAAGCGTATAGACGAAGATATTTGCTATTCTGACCATGCAGCGATAGCAATAGAAATAACACTGTGAGATAATTCAATTTTTGCATAATCTGGACACGAAAATGAGAACACTTGGGGTTGAAATTTCAGGCAGCGAAGCTCTGCTTTGTATGCTAACGAAAGAAGATGATGTTTTTGATATTAGAGACATTCGTCAGCGCCGCTTTACGTTAAGTAACCAAGGGACAGAACTTGATGAAATGCGCAAGTTCCAATTCGACTTTGCAAAACTAGTAGAAGATTACGGCGTAGATTCTATCGCCATTCGTCAGCGCCCACACAAAGGTAAATTCGCAGGTAGTGCGGCTGGTTTTAAAATGGAAGCTGCAATCCAGTTAATTTCAGGCGTGGACGTGCAGTTACTTTCTGGCACTGAAGTTAAAGAGCAATTAAAAAGAAACCCAATTCCTGTTGACTATGAAGACACTGGGTTGAAAAAGTTTCAAGAGCAAGCTTTCATCAATGCCTATGTTTATATTCTTCGTAAAACATACGGCAAAGAAGAATAATCATATCAAGGGCCAGCAGTTACTTAGCTACTGGCCTTTTTATTTGCTTCCACACTTCTCTCCCCTGTAAATAATTCAAATATAAAATACTTGTAAAAAATTTGCTTTTATTTGATTCAGCCCTCCGCGCTTTTATGCTATTAATATAACCGTAATAAACCGCAAGGAGTGGATTTAGGTGTTACCTCAACAATATGGAAAAGCCGTTATTTTTTGCGCATGTTCGCTGATATCTGTAACAGCATTAGCAAATTCAAGCGCTAACCCTGCTTCTTTAATCTTTGGTGTTAACTCAGATAAACGTGTGTTTGAAAACACACGGTCACTCGAAAGCCAAATTCCAGTCAAAGGGCATTTAGATAGCAGCTCAGCAAACATTCAATATGCAGCAACCTATCATTCTATCGTCGGCAATTATTTTGAAGCAGAAAAACTCACCTCTGGGGTGATCAATCCAGATATGTTGCTAAACGATTATCGGCTAGTTCCTGCGCTAGAAATCATAGAGCAAAAGGCAACTGAAACGCATATTACTATGGTAAACGAAGCGTATCATAATGCTAAACACCGAGCCCTAACGATTGCCCTATTGAAGCCTTTATATGAACAAGGCTATCGCTATCTTGCATTAGAAGCACTCACCCCGCAGGTAAGCGTTGAGCAGCAAATCAATAAACACGGCTTTACAACATACGAACATGGGATCTACACCATGGAAGCGACTTATGCTAGCTTGATATTTGAAGCCAAATCACTTGGCTACGAGATTATTAGTTACGATCACGACTCACAACAAGGTAGAGCCAAAGCCGCGGCTGAACACTTAAAAGAAAAAGTATTTGATAACAATCGTGATGCAAAATTACTCGTTCACCTCGGATTTTCTCAACTAGATGAGCAAAACCAACTAGCGAGTGAACTCAAGCAAACATTAAAAATTAATCCACTCACCGTTGATCAGGTCCGCTTATCTGAGGTTCAATCAGTAAGTGGCAATACTCCTTTACTGCTTGCACGAGTAGCAAGCCAATCTCAGCACTACTCTTCAGATCCGCAACGATTTGATCTTTCTGTAACTTGGCCCAAAACCACGAAAATCAATAATAGGCCAAGCTGGCTTTCCTCAACGTTTGATCTACAACAACAATCACTTGGTGTATGTAAAAAGGTTTTTCCATGCTATTTAGAACTGTCATTTTTTGTCGATGAAGGTAAAAAACTCGTCCCAATCGACAAAATTACAGTAGAAAAGCCACATGATCAGGTCTATTTAAAACACTATTCTACGCCACTGACTTTAAGTAGTTATAATGCTGTCACTGGTGAGCTCATTACACAAAAACTACTCAACCAAAAACAGCTATAACTATTAGTGCAAATTAGGCACCAATCTGTGACTCGCGCATTTCATACTATCAAGGTAGACTAGCTTCTGAACAAATTTAGGGATCATCCATGTATCGAGTATTTGAACGCTTTACCAAACCCTTTCCCGAGCAAGAAGTTGGTCAGCCACCACAAGGTTTGTTGGCTTTCTGTCGCTTCTATACTAAGGGAATGGAAATACCCTTATTATTTATGTCGCTAAGTGCTGCGATCCTCGCAATTTTGGAAGTAACGTTATTTGGCTTTATGGGTGATCTAGTTGACTGGCTCTCCACTTATACACCACAAACTCTATTTGAAGCCAAACAAACCGAGTTAATTCGAATGTCTGTGATCACGTTAGTGGCACTGCCACTGCTAGTCTTTTTTCACAGCGCCATTTTACATCAGAGTTTATTGGGTAATTACCCAATGGCTATTCGCTGGCAGGCACACCGATACCTACTGAAGCAGTCTATGACATTCTATCAAGACGAGTTTGCCGGACGTATTGCAACTAAAGTGATGCAAACCGCCCTAGCCGTGCGCGAATCAGTCATGAAGCTACTCGATGTGCTGGTTTATGTTTTAGTGTACTTCAGCGCAATGCTCGCGCTTGTTGCAAACAGTGATATACGTTTGATGATCCCACTGGTTATTTGGCTTGGCTGCTATATCTGTTTCCAATTCTATTTTATTCCTAAACTAAAACGTGTTTCTAGTGAGCAGGCTGACGCTCGCTCAGAAATGACGGGAAGGATCGTTGATAGCTACACCAATATTTCAACCGTAAAGCTTTTCTCTTATACCAAACGAGAAGAAGAATATGCCAAAGACAGCATGGATGTGTTTATTCAACCGGTATATAAGCAAATGCGCTTAGCAACTAGCTTGAACGTTAGTATTCAAGCCTTAAATTATCTCTTAGTATTTTCCGTCGCAGCATTTTCCATCTACTTATGGTCTTTTAATGCGATAACCGCTGGCGCAATCGCAATTACAGTAGGTTTAGCCTTACGACTAAATGGTATGGCGCAGTGGATAATGTGGGAGATTAGTGGTCTATTCGAAAATATTGGCACAGTTACAGACGGCATGAACACGCTCTCTAGACCGCTTGATATTGTTGACCCACAAACAGCGCCGCAGTTAGATTTTAAAGCCGGAAAAATCGACTTTTGTAACACTACCTTCGCTTATAAGCGTAAAGATGCAGCGAGACAACATAACGTCATCGACAACCTGAACCTACATATCAAACCCGGCGAGAAAATTGGTGTAGTTGGCCGCTCAGGTGCGGGGAAGTCGACCTTGGTGAACTTATTACTGAGATTCTACGATACAGACGGCGGCAGCATCGAAATAGATGGTCAAAGTATTGCTAAAGTAAAACAGGAAAGCTTACGACGTCATATCGCTATGGTGACGCAAGATACTTCTTTGCTCCATCGCAGCGTACGCGACAATATCCTTTATGGTCGCCCTGATGCATCGGAAAGTGAGCTAGTTGCCGCAACAAAAGAAGCGCAGGCTTACGATTTTATCCAAGACTTAGAAGACAGTCACGGTAATACTGGCTTTGACGCACAAGTAGGTGAACGCGGTGTGAAACTATCAGGTGGCCAACGCCAACGTATCGCTATTGCTCGTGTATTACTAAAAAATGCGCCAATTTTAATTTTAGACGAAGCCACTTCGGCCTTGGATTCTGAGGTTGAGCAAGCTATCCAAGAGAGCTTAGATGCACTGATGGAAGGTAAAACCGTTATTGCAATTGCCCATAGATTGTCCACGATTGCACAAATGGACAGATTAATCGTAATGGATGAAGGTAAGATAGTAGAAGAAGGAAGCCATCAATCCTTGCTAGCTTTAGGTGGTATTTACGCCAAACTGTGGTCGCATCAAACCGGTGGATTTATTGGTGTTGAGTAACGCCATTACAAAATAGCGAGACCGCCTTTTCAACTAATATATCAAGCTCTGCTTCTGGAAGCGGAGCTTGCCATTTTATCGCGCGTTCCCAATAGCCTAGCTTTTTCAGTGCGCCCCAAAAGTACGCTGCGGCAAAGTCCGCATCAAAACTACCAAGACACCCTGAATTCGCAGCATCTTCGAACCATTGGATCATCGCGGCTTCACAATGACTAAACTTTTCATTTAAATTCTGTGCTTGCTCAAAGCTACGCATCGATTCAATCATCACAATACGCGACAAACGCATATAATCCTCGTCATTCAACAAAGTCATTGCGCTTTTCGCAAGATGTTGCAGTTGCACTGAAAAGTCATAGTTTGGGATAAATTGTATCGCAGTTATTGGCTTGATCCGCTCAATTAACAGCTCAACAACGGCATCAAAGAGCTCGTCTTTGGTCGAGTAATGCTTGTATAACGTGCGCTTTGATACTTCCGCTGATTGACTGATCGACTCCATCGTCGTCGCCTGCAAGCCTTTTTGAGCGAATTCTTCTATCGCTGCACATAAAATTGACTGCTGTTTTGGTGAAAGTTGCGTCATTTACTTATTCTGTCTTTAATTAATAGTGGGAAAAGCGAGCCATTGATAGCTGCTACTCACATGGTCAGTTGTATACCAAGAATCACCTCTCTATACAGAGATAAGCCTTCTTCGTAATAAATCAACATTCCCTTTATTTTAATCAATAAAGTCGTTAATAAAAAGTACACATGATCGTATACCTAAATTGAAGAAAAGTACACGCAACCGTTTACCTTTTATTTCTTTAAGTATACACTACCGTTTACTTGTTTAATTGTCGAACAAATAGCCTTTACTTTGGTGTGGTTAAGGTATGAAATGAACTCACTTGACTGATTGCATCCAGTTGAGTGTGCGTTATTAAAGGCAAATTGCAAGGTAGTTCCCCGTCAAAGCCGGGGCAGCATAAAATGATAATATAGGAATTGGAGTGTTCATGTATCCAGCATCAATACGCAGTCGTGTTAAACACCTATCTTTTTTAATGCTCACGTTAGGCACTTTGTCAGCGTGTTCAGAAGCACCACAGCAAGGGGGCCATGCAATGCCACCTGCGCAAGTGAGTGTACAACAAGTTACTACTCAATCAGTGCCTTTCGATATCGAACTTCCGGCCACTCTCGCGGGTGATAAAGAAGTTGAAATTCGCTCTCGGGTTTCTGGGATCATCGAATCTCGCAACTTTGAGGAAGGTCAGTTTGTAAAAGCTGGTCATTCATTATTCACCATCGAGCTTAAACCTTTTGAATTAGCGGTAGAAAAAGCGCAGGCAGCACTTCAGGCAGCAAAAGCAAACGTTGATCAAACTAAGCGCGAGAGCGAAAGGCTTGAGCGTTTGAAGAATGAGCGTTCAGTATCAAAGCGCGACTTTGATAACTCAGTATCGGCCTACGATATCGCAGTTGCGAATTTAGAATCTGCAAAAGTCGCATTGAGTGAAGCTAAGCTAGACCTTGAATACGCCAAAGTTGAAGCACCTGTTTCTGGTATTGTTGGTCGTGAACTGATGTCAGAAGGCAGTTATGTTTCTGGTCCGAGTGTACTATTAACTGAACTTACCGACATTAGCACCATTCGTGCTCGCTTCGGCTTTTCAGAGCGTGAGCAGCTAACAATGCGCCAAGATGTAGAAAATGGCTCTTTGTCATTACCGGAAAATAATGAATTTGATACCACGATTATTCTGCAAGACGGTTCACTATACGGACAAGCCGGAAAAGTAAACTTTAGCGACGTTCGGGTAAACCGCTTTACGGGTACCAGTGAGTTACAAGCTCGTATTCCTAATGAAAATGGCGAGTTAAGACCGGGTCAGTTTGTGCGAGTTAAGCTCTCTGGTGCGGTACGCAATAATGCCGTTGTACTTCCACAAAGAGCGGTACTAGACAACGGTACAGGGAAATTTGTGTACATTGCTACCAAAAATGAACAAGGTGCAACCGTAGCCCTACCTGCGCCGGTCAAAGTTGGTGAATGGGTCAAGCTTAATAATGAGAATATGTGGGTCATTCGCGAAGGCTTAAAAGAAGGTCAACCTGTCATCGTTGAAGGTATGGCGAGGATCTTCTTCCCAGGTATGCCAGTGTCTGTGAGCGAGCAAGGGGAATAATCTGATGTTCTCCAAATATTTCATAAACAGGCCTATTTTTGCCTTTGTTATCTCTATCGTGATAGTGCTTGCCGGGCTTGCTGCAATGCGCAGTTTGCCTGTTGCACAGTATCCCGAAATTGCACCACCTCAAGTTGAGGTACGTGCGGTATACCCTGGTGCATCAGCAGATGTATTAGAACAAACTGTTGCAACCCCTATCGAAAACGCGATTACCGGTGTTGAAGGCATGATGTACATGACATCAACCAGTACGAACTCTGGCGTAACGACGATCGCTGTTACTTTTGAGATTGGAACGGATGTTGATCAGGCTGCCGTAGATGTAAATAACCGGGTGAAGCAAGTAGAAGCTCGTCTCCCTGAAGAAACTAGACGCCAAGGCGTGGTGGTTCAAAAGACATCTTCTAACTTCTTACAAGTACACGCATTCTATTCGCCAGATGGTACTCGAGAAAGTCTCTGGACATCTAACTACGTTACCATGAATATCCTTGACCGCGTCAAACGCATTCCTGGTACGACTAACGTGCAGATTTTCGGTGCTAAAGACTATGCCATGCGTATTTGGTTGCGCCCGGATATTATGAGTCAACTGCAAGTCACAGCAGACGATATTGCGGGTGCAATTAGAGAGCAAAACTCTCAGTATGCAGCGGGTAGTATTGGTGCAACACCGACATCTCAAGACGCGCAATCGCTCGTTTATAGTGTCACCGCGAAAGGACGTTTATCGACGGCTGAAGAGTTCGAAAATATCATCGTTCGTGCAAACCCAGATGGCTCAACACTGCGCCTTAAGGATGTTGCTCGCGTAGAGCTTGGTTCTAAAGACTATAACTTCCAAGGTACTATTAACGGTAAGGAAGCGGTATTACTCGGTGTATTCTTACAACCGGGCGCGAATGCGCTTGACGTCGCTAAAGCAGTAGAGGCTGAAATTGAACAGATCAAACCTCAGTTCCCTACAGGCCTCGCTCACGTTAACTCTTACGACACCACACGCTTTGTAGAAGTCTCAATTCGAGAGGTGTTAAAAACGCTTGGTGAAGCAATGATCTTGGTATTCTTAGTGGTTTACCTGTTCTTGCAAAACTGGCGTGCAACGCTAATTCCAACGCTTGCAGTACCAGTCTCGTTACTTGGTACATTTGCAGGTCTCTATATGCTCGGTTACTCGATTAACACGCTTACGCTGTTCGGCATGGTGTTATCGATTGGTATCGTGGTAGATGACGCCATCGTGGTACTTGAGAATGTCGAGCGGATTATGCATGAGCAAGGCTTGCAGGCTAGAGAAGCAGCGGTTAAAGCGATGCAGGAAGTAAGCGGCCCCGTAGTCGCGATTGTATTGGTATTGTGTTCGGTGTTTGTACCTATCGCTTTCCTAGGCGGGTTAACAGGCGAACTATTCCGCCAATTTGCGATCACAATCTCCATCTCTGTAAGTTTATCCGGTGTGGTTGCACTGACGATGACGCCTGCACTTTGTGTATTGCTGCTTAAGCACGAGCACAAACAGGATGCCAAGTTTTTCTTGTGGTTCAATGACTGGTTCCATCGTGTAACCGGGCGCTATGTTGGTGCGGTTAGCTTTATGGTTCGCCGTGGTTTTGTAGGCCTAACATTGATGGTAGCGATGATTGGTGCAACGGTATTCCTGTGGCAAAAAACACCAAGCTCTTTGGTACCAGACGAAGACCAAGGTTACTACATGATAGCGGTGTTCTTGCCTGACGGCTCTTCATTAGAGCGCACCGCTAAAGTGGCCGATGAAGTGATAGCTGCTGCAAAGTCAAACCCAGCTAACGAAAACGTCGTGGCGTTTACGGGGATGGACTTCATCGGTGGTGGCTTCAAAAACAGCGCGGCGACTATGTTCGTGACGCAAACACATTGGGATGAACGCGATGTGTCAGCGAAGGAACTTGTTGGTGAGCTATTTATGAAAACCGCGCATATTAACGAAGCATTAGTGCTGGCGTTTAACCCACCGCCAATTTTCGGCTTGGGTACAACAGGCGGATTTGAAGTCTTCTTGCAAAATAAAGGCGGCTCTGATCCCGCTAAATTGAAGCAAGGTATGCAGATGATCATGGCCGAGGCGCAGAAGAGCCCAATCCTTACAGGCATTCAAACGCTATGGCGTCCTGATGCACCGCAGCTAAAGGTACATATGGATCGTGAACAAGCGCGTGCCATGGGGGTTAATATCAATTCTGCGTTTAACGCACTTGCAGCAAATTTAGGTAATTACTACGTCAACGACTTCAATAAGTTTGGCCGTGCATGGCAGGTGATTATGTCCGCTGAAGCCGAGTTTAGAATGACACCGGAAGATGTAGGCCGCATTTATGTGAAAAACAATCGTGGCGAAATGGTACCAATTTCTGCATTTACGGATGTTGAGTATAGTCGCGGTCCGGAAACCATGAATCGTTACAATAACTTATCTGCAGTTAAGTTAATGGGCGAAGCAGCACCTGGCTACAGCTCAGGTCAAGCTATCGCGGAGTTTGAGCGTATCGCCAACAAAGTGCTACCACCAGATATGACTTACGAGTGGACGGGTTCCGCGTTCCAAGAAAAGCAAAACTCTGGCACAACCGGTATTGCACTCGGCATGGCCGTGATTATGGTATTTTTGATCCTCGCAGCACTTTATGAGCGCTGGTCATTGCCATTCTCGGTTATGTTAGCGCTACCGTTTGGTACTTTCGGTGCCTTGGTCTCAATCTGGATTGCTGGGCTAACCAACGACGTTTACTTCCAAATCGGTTTGGTTACCCTACTTGGCCTCGCCAGTAAAAATGCCATCCTTATTGTCGAGTACGCGCTAATGAAGTATCAAGAAGGATGGAGTCCAGCAACCGCAGCCCTTGAAGCGGCGAGACTGCGTTTTAGACCTATTATCATGACTTCACTTGCTTTCATACTTGGCGTAGTTCCACTGGTTATGAGTTCTGGAGCTGGCGCAGGAGCAAGACACAGTGTGGGTACTGGCGTAATGGGTGGTATGCTCTCGGCTACCTTCCTCGCAGTATTCTTCTTGCCACTGTTCTTTTACTGGCTAATGGCAAGACAGATGTCAGAGAAGCGTTCTAAGCAAGAACTTTCAGATGAAATCGCGAAGCATCATAAAGATGAGCATGTCGATACAGATGAAGGATTAGCTTAATAACATCCCTTAAGTTAAACCACAAAACGCCTGAATTTTCGGGCGTTTTTTATATGTCTGATAAAGCTACTACCACCTTTCCACTACCTTGCCATTACACACTTTATCACTAGCCATTAGTCGTAATTTCATGCTTTTCGTCCAATTGCACTTGATTTTGTCGACAATTAGGTTATCACTGATAAAGCATAATGATAAAAACTAGAGATCAACAGCAAGGACAAGATATGACGACAGAGAGCCAATTAATAAAAGCAGGTGCACTTACAAAGAGTTACTTCAAAGGCCCCCAAGTAGCACCGCTCACTCAACTCACCATAGGGCAATATCTAGAAAATATTGTCGACAATTATCCAGAAAGAGAAGCCATTGTTGTCTCTCATCAATCAGTTCGCTTAAATTATCGTGAGTATCTGGCAAAAATAAATCAACTTGCCGCAAGCCTTTTAGCTGTAGGCATCCAACCAGGGGATAGAGTTGGGATTTGGTCTCCGAACAACCTTGAATGGAGTCTAGTGCAATTCGCAACTGCTAAAATTGGCGCAATTATGGTGTGCATTAACCCCGCCTATCGCCCAAGCGAACTTGAATACGTGCTAAACAACGTTGAGTGTAAGATGTTAGTTATGGCGAAGTCTTTTAAACATAGCCATTACGTTGACATGATTAGAGAGCTGGCACCAGAATCCTACGACTGCATGTTTGGCGAATTATCTTCACAGCGCCTTCCCTCACTCAAACAGATAGTGCTGATTGACGAGGATATTGAACCGGGTCTAATGAATTTCAGCACCTTGTTATCTAAAGCTAATGATGCCCACTATCTTGAGGCAAATGCGATTGCAGCCAACCTAAATGCCTGTGACGCTATCAATATTCAATTTACTTCAGGTACGACTGGCAATCCAAAAGGCGCCACCCTCACCCACAGTAATATCCTCAATAACGGATTACTCGTCGCCAATGCTATGAAGCTCACAGAGCAAGACAAGCTTTGTATTCCCGTGCCGCTTTATCATTGTTTTGGTATGGTACTCGGTAATCTCGTTTGTATTAGTAAAGGTGCGTGCGCCGTATTCCCTAACGATAGCTTTGATCCGCTTGTTACCTTAGAAGTTGTTGAACGAGAAAAATGCACCGGGCTTCACGGTGTACCAACAATGTTTATCGCACAATTAGAACACTCAGACTTTACGCAGTTTGATTTATCTTCGCTGCGCACTGGGGTGATGGCGGGTTCCACCTGCCCAGAAAAGGTCATGCGCCAAGTACAAACCCAAATGCATATGACCGATGTACTCATTGGTTACGGGCAAACCGAGTGCAGCCCAATCAATAATATTACCGAAATCGATTCGCCTGTAGAAAAACGCGTGCAGACTGTTGGTCGTGCTATGCCACATACCGAGGTCAAAATTATTGACGAGCTAGGACATATTGCCCCAATTGGTACGCCTGGTGAAGTATGTGCCCGAGGATATTGTGTAATGAAAGGCTATTGGCAAGACCCAGAAAAAACGGCGGCGACCATAGATGACGACGGCTGGTTACACTCTGGCGATTTAGGGGTAATGGACGACGAAGGGTTCGTTAGCATCGTCGGCCGCATAAAAGACATGATCATTCGCGGTGGCGAGAATATTTACCCCAGAGAAATTGAGGAAGTGCTTTATCATCATCATGATATTCAAGACGCCGCTGTATTTGGGATCAAAGACGAAAAATATGGTGAGGAAGTATGTGTTTGGGTGCAACTTAAGCCCGGGCACTATATTTCGGAAGAAGATATTCGTGTATTTTTAAAAGATAAACTCGCCTATTTCAAAGTGCCAAAATACATCAAATTGGTTGATGCCTATCCGATGACGGTAACGGGTAAGCTCCAAAAATTTAAAATGAGAGATCAAATGGAGCAAGAGTTACATCAAACAGCCTAATTTGCGTTCGACATCCTTGATGCCACGCAAATGAGTGTTGCGTGGCAAATCAAATAATCCTCTAAAACTCAATTCTCCCAATACTCTCCTTAGTTAGCCTACAAAGAGTAGGAAGTTCGGTTTAATCAACACACATAAAAGCAATGAATTATTATCATTTTGTTTAACACCTATCGACTTTTGTACCCAAAAGATATAAAACAGTTTTGTTTCCATATACAGGACAATAACAATATGTTTAAATTATCAACAGTTGCCAGCCTTCTGGCATTAAGCTTTACAACGGGTGCAATGGCACAAATATCCTATCTTGAAGACACACGCGACCAAATTAGTATTCAAGATTATAGTTATGAACAAAAAGCGCTTGTAGCTGAGCAAGCAAAACTATTACTTGACGGTTTATACGTCAATAAATATGCCAAAAACCTGTACTACGGACTTTCTCCGGCCGGACACTTAGACCCAGTCGTTGCAGTAGACGACTTAATCAATAACATGGGAAATCTAAGTTCTTCTCAATTTCATCAGCAGCTGCAAAAGATCTTCTTATCTCAGCGAGATTTTCATTTGGACTATAACTACCCGGCACCAATGAAAAACTTTGTTTCTTTTGTGCCAGTTCATTTTGCACAAACCGTCAATACAGATGGCAGCAAGGAAGTACGCGTAAACCGTATCTGGCAAAACTACACCGTACTTGCACCAGATACATCAACGGTTTCTCTAGGCGATAAAGTCATTGCATACAACGGCCAAGCAGTAACAGATGTGGTAAACAACACACTATTCCAAGGCGGTGGGGCTAATCCAGATGGCGGGTTTGTTGGTGCGTTAAACAACTTGACTATCAAATCACATAATAAACAGATGCCGCCACAAAATGACGCGCTAACGCTTACTTTGGAATCTTACGAAACGGGCGAAATATATAGTGTTAACTTGCCTTGGTTGGTCTATAACGGAAATCCGACTACGCAAGCAAATACAGAGGAGAATGCAGCGCAGTTTACACAAAGTATTAACTATGAATTTGCTACATTTAAAGAGTTAGAAGCTGCAGCACAAGATAGTGCTTTTGCCCTAGCAGCCAATGCTACTGCTGAACCGACGGTGACATGGAATAAAGTACAAGTAGACGGCGAGTCAGTCGGCTATATTAAGATTGCCTCTTTTTCACCTAAAAATGGAACTAATACTGCCCTTGTTGCCATCATAGATATCTTAGATAACCAGCTAAGTGACACGAAAGCACTTATTATTGATGTTAGAAGCAACCCAGGTGGTAATATTCTATATAACGACTATTTACTACAACTGTTTACACCAAAACGTGTTACTCCGTCTCATGTACGTTTTATCAACACACCTGAGAACCACCATATTCTAAATAATTCCCTGTTCGGTACTTACCTAAGTGATAATTGGCACCAAGTATTGGCTGACGTACAAGGCACCAATGAACAATACTCTGCTGCAACCTCATTCATGACAAAAGATGCAGCAAACCAGATTGGTCAGGCATATTATGGTAACGTGGGGGTTTGGGCAAACGCTAACACCTACTCTGCAGGTGATATGTTCACATGTGGTATGCAAGATAACGGTATTGCAACCGTATTTGGACAGCACGAACGTACTGGTGCAGGTGGCGCAAACGTAATTGAGCATGGTTTATTTGTACAGTACGTGGGTGCACCATATCAAGCGCTACCTTATGATCAAAGTATGCGGGTGTCGTGGCGTCAGTCTGTACGTCAAGGTCATCACATCAATGCGCTCATTGAGGACTACGGCTGTGTTGCCAATGAAGTTGTCAGTTATAACGTTGAAGACATATTCGATGGTGATACTCAAGATTTCAATACGATCGCTCGTAAGTTACTCGCAAAACCCACAGCGCGTGCAACGGTAGCATTTAATTCAGATAGATTTGCATCGGTTGCTGAAACTAACGGAGTGTATAATTTTGATGTAACCAACACAGAATACGTAGATGTATACATTGATGGCACTAAAGTAAAACGTATTTCTGCATTTGCGTATGGTACTCAAGCTAAAACGATTAGCTATACATTACCAAGTAACGTAACGACTGGTACAGTGCAGTTTGTTGGGTTAGATAGTGGTAAAACACGTTTATGGAATTCAACGAGGTTTTTCTAAAACTTTAGCTACCATTAATTTCTAAATATGCAGCGGATGAAACCGCTGCATTTCAACAGTCTGTATAATTCACGTAGCGCTTACATCACTCTGAAAACTTTGCTCAGTAAAACTCACATCCCCCGCCGACAACATTTATAACAGATTGTTTTTATTTCACTTTTATTTTGGTTCATTTATTGCTGTTAGTTTCTAAATTTTATATGAAGGAAACGAGCAATGACCAAGTGTCCATTAACCACCACTGCTGGTAATCCAATCGCCGATAATCAAAATAGTTTGACCGCAGGTCCTCGAGGCCCATTATTGGTTGAGGACTACCAGTTAATCGAAAAACTGGCGCATCAAAATAGAGAACGTATTCCAGAGCGTACCGTGCATGCTAAAGGATGGGGTGCGTTTGGAACATTTACGGTAACAAACGATATAAGCCGATATACCAAGGCAAAGCTATTTGCTGAAGTTGGTAAGCAAACCGACATTCTGATGCGCTTTTCAACAGTAGCCGGTGAAAAAGGGGCTGCCGATGCGGAGCGTGACGTAAGAGGTTTCTCGATAAAGTTTTACACTGAAGAAGGAAACTGGGATTTGGTTGGTAATAATACCCCCGTATTTTTTGTCCGTGATCCGTATAAATTCCCAGATTTTATTCACACCCAAAAGCGTCACCCTAAAACTAACCTGCGTTCCAACACCGCGCAATGGGATTTTTGGTCATTGTCGCCAGAAAGCCTGCATCAAGTATTGATTTTAATGTCTGACCGTGGCTTGCCAACGGATGTAAGGCACATGAACGGCTATGGCTCACATACCTTTAGTTTGATTAACGAAGAGAACCAAAGAGTTTGGGTGAAGTTTCATATGAAAACCCAACAAGGCCACCAGCATCATACCGATGAAGAGTCAAAATCAGTAATTGGCGAAAGCAGGGAGAGCTTTCAAGAGGACTTGCTTGAGGCCATAGAGCGCGGAAATTATCCGAAATGGGATATGAAAATTCAGGTGATGACTGAAGCACAAGCAAAACAGTTCCAACACAATCCGTTTGATTTAACCAAAGTCTGGCCGCATGGCGACTTTCCACTCATTGATGTTGGCACACTCGAATTAAATCGCGTACCAGACAATTATTTTGCAGAGATAGAACAAGCTGCATTTAGTCCGTCTAACGTGGTGTCTGGAATTGGATTTTCTCCCGATAAAATGTTGCAAGCACGCATTTTCTCCTATGCTGATGCTCACCGCTACAGACTCGGCACGCATTATGAGGCATTACCTGTTAATCGCCCAAAATGCCCAGTGCATCATTACCACAAAGACGGTGCAATGCGGTTCTTTAACAATGAACCCGGTGGTAACGAAGATGCTTACTACGAGCCTAATTCGATGGGAGGCCCAAAAGAGAGCCCTGAGTATAAACTCCCTGCTTTTGAGCTTGAGGGAATGTCGGATAGATACGACCACCGCAAAGACAATGATGATTTTTCACAGCCTCGTGCTCTATATCGCCTATTTGATGATGCCCAAAAGCAGCGCTTGTACGGCAACATAGCACGCGCTATGGCGGGTGTACCTGAACATATCATTGAACGCCAACTTGGGTTATTTAAATCTGTTCACGAAGAGCTTGAAGCCGGTGTTAGAACAGCACTGAATGAATAAGGTTAACTGCCTAGTCTGAACAAAAAGCTAGCACCTGAAGTGCTAGCTTTTAATGCTGCTAGATTTGTGACCATGCCTTTTTGGTTCCAAGCGCGTAAGCCCCTCCTATTACCAAACAAATTGAGGAACTCACCAGCCAAAACGTCATGCTGTTATCTGGGATCGTTGGCATGATAAAAACAAACCCAATTCCCCTTATTAAAAAGATTGCACTTATTACACACAGGGCGATTTTAAGCATAGGTAATTGTCGGATCCGTTTCGCCCCTGAAAACGCATAGCATGACCAGAGCAGTAAAATCGTAGCGATAACGGCAGTGATAAGGTGAGGATAAATAAGCCCCTGTTCGGCCATAGTAGCCATTTCCTCACCAGCACCAAAAAATCGATACCAAGATGCACCAAAGATGATGCAGCCAATGTGCGCCACTGCCGCAATGGCTGTACACACACCCGCGAAGAGTAAAAAGTGGTTGGTCGTTTGAGTTTGCGCGTTCAAGTTCATTTCCCTATATTTTCAATTTGCTTGAGTATCGCTGCTCTGCCTTTGCCTGTCGATAGATATGCGTTTAGCAGAAAATGAGGCTAACAAAATAAATTTGTGAAGCTTGTTATTTGTAGGTCGTGATTTATCACGACAAAGGATTTCCGCAGCCTAAGATATGGCATTAAAACCAAAAAGATCGCGGGATGAACCCGCTCCCACCAGATATGGGCTTAGCAAAAAATGAGGTCAATAAAATAAATTTGTGAAGCTTGTTATTTGTAGGTCGTGATTTATCACGACAATAAGATTTCCCCCGCTTAAGGTGCGGTATTTAAACCAAAAAGATCGCGGGGTGAACCCGCACCTACCCGAAATGCGGAATCAAAAAGCGCTGGGGGGGATCTGCGCCCACCCGATATGGGTTAGTGCAATAACAACGCTATGCTTTAGGCACAACGAGGGGCAGATCAAACTGCACCATTAGACCGCCTTTCTCGCGATTAAATAGCTTAAGTTGTCCACCGTGGGCAATGGCGACTTCATTACAAATACTTAGCCCTATGCCTGTGCCACTGGGTTTAGTAGAAAAGAATGGTAGTACTGCGTTTGCTAGCTTTTCTTCTTCCATTCCTACACCTCTGTCAACAACCACGATTATCAGGCGTTGATAATCAACCAGCAACTTAACACCTATTTCATCTATCTTAGACCCTGATTCATGGGCGTTTTTAACTAAATTAATCAACACCTGCTCTACCTGTATGGGATCAAAAAAAGCGCACTCTACAGGGAGTGGTGCCAGCAAAGTAAAGTCATAAAGCTTACTAACGGTATCAAGTAAGGGCTGCAAGGGTTGCCCTGTAATATTAGGCGCTGGTAATCTCGCAAACTCGCTATATTTAGCGACAAACTCACTCAAGTTCTCGGTGCGGCGATTGATAGTCGAAAGCATTTCGGGCAACAGTTGAATAAGGGCGTGGTTTTGCTCTTCAGCACTGCGCTCAACAATTGTATTTGCAGAATTAGTCAGTGAAGAAATAGGCGCTAATGAATTATTGAGTTCATGACTGATAAGACGGATCGCATTTTTCCAAAGCCCTACTTCTTGACGGCTCATTTCGCTTGATAGATTTTGACACATAAGCAACACGTGCGGCTGGTGGTTGAGTGTTATGCTCTGCCTTGAAAAGTAATAGCTTTGCTTTTCATCATTGGCTTGAAAGGTCACAAACCCAGACTCTTTTTGTAGCAAAATAGTTTGCAGCTTTGGGTCTGCATTTGCGATGGCATGATGAAGCACTAGGCCACTTAACGACTTGTTGTTATTGAGTAACTTGCCGGCTTTGTCGTTGGCATATACAACCTGATCAAACTGATTTAACAGTAAAATCGACACCGGTGACACCTGCAAAATAGTATCGAGTAGTAACTCCCTTTGGCTGGTGGCGTGGCGCTGCTTTTTTAGTGTTGTCGATAAACGATTATATTCCAGAATTAGATCAGACATTTCTATGCTTTCAAAATGTGTAATTTGAACTGAGAAGTCTTGATCTTTAAAACTGCGGATCCCGTCCGTTAAGCAATCTATGATCCGCTGTTGGCGAGAGAAAAAGTAACTGATACCGACAACGCCTACTACCGCTGCAACAAGCAGCCCCACCGGAATTGACAGAGTAAATGGTATGGCAAATGAAGCTGCCAGCCATAAAATAGCCGCAAACACCAATAGTGATACAAATAGGCATGCAGACACCGCTGCTTGAAGAGACACCGTCATTTTAAACCAAACTTCTCCATTCTCCGGTATAGTGCTTGCCGACTTAATCCAAGCTTTCTTGCGGCTTTACTGACTACGCCATCAGCACTGTCTAATGCAGCTTCGATATCTGCTTGTGTATATTCAAGCGGCTCTTCATGTTGTGGTATTTGAATTGCTAAATGCTCACACTCAATTTCTTGCCCGGGGCTCAGCAACACAGCACGGCCTATGGTGTTTTCAAGCTCCCTGACATTTCCAGGCCATGTGTGGTGCTTTAACTGCTTCATTGCCGTGTTACTCAAACTCTTATTGCTCGGCAAAAAGTGATCCACTAACACGGCAATATCTTCTTTTCGCTCAGATAGCGGCGGCAGTTTAAGCTCAATCATATTGATCCGATAATACAAGTCTTCTCTAAAACTACCTGCGCGAATGGCCTCTGGTAAATTACTGTTGGTGGCACTGATCACCCTAACATTTACCCTTTTCGTGACCGTGCTGCCAACGCGTTCAAACTCACCACTTTGTAAAACCCTTAGCAATTTTTGTTGCCCTGTCAAAGACAAGTTGCCGATTTCATCCAAAAACAAAGTGCCACCATCGGCCGCTTCAAAGCGCCCAGCCCTCGATTTTTGTGCGCCTGTATAAGCACCACTTTCAACCCCAAATAACTCGGCCTCAATTAGGTCCGCCGGAATAGCCCCCGCATTCACTTTAATAAAGGGTTTATGTTTATAGCTGCTATTGGCTTGCACGATCTCTGCAATTTTCTCTTTACCAGCGCCGTTTGGTCCTGTGATCAGAATTGGCGCGTCGGAGTGCGCAACCTGAGTCGCCATTTCAAGCAAGCTCAACATGGCCGGATCGGCAACCACCACACCACACAGGTCGTATTGCGCTTTTAGCTTTTGTAATCTGGCATTGCGCTGATTAGCAGCGCTACTTACTTGCTCTTGTAGTTCTCGCATTTCGAGCAAGTTTTTCACTGAAGTGACGAGTTTATGATCTTTCCAAGGTTTAGCTAAGTAGTCTGCTGCACCATCTTTAATAAGCTCCACCGCCATTTCAAGATTCGTCCAAGCGGTCAGTAAGATGATGGGTAAGTCTGGCTCTAAATCTCGAATGGCTTTATACAGGGCTTTACCTTCCGCGCCGCTGGTGGTGTCTCGGGTAAAATTCATATCTTGAATAACTAAGTCGAACTGTTTGCTACGAACCTTCTCTAGGCCCAGCTGCGGAGAGGTAACACCTTCACACGGAATATCATTGAGCAACAAAAGGACTTTAATGGCTTGAATTACATCCGGATTATCGTCAATTACCAATACACTCATGAACGCTTTTTATCCTAATTTGTAGATTTAGCCCCTTTCGGGGCTTTGTTGTTTTTATTCTTAACTGGATTTCGTTACTTGTGCCGGCGACACTTTCGCAGCTTCTTTGGCAGGCAGGTACACCGCCAATGTACTCACAAGCCAAGTAAAAATAGCTACCCCAACCAATAACGGGATCTCTACCACACTTTGCACGCGAACATTATTCATCAAAAAATAGTAAAGCAAAATCGAGAGACCAAAGCCTAGCACTAAACCGATAAAGACTAAAATTGTATTTTCTTTAATTAAAGACCACATCACTTTACCTTTAGATGCACCTAACGCACGAAGTACACCATGATCTTTCTTTCTTAGGCTAACAGAAAAGCTGACAAGTGCGACAATACCAAGCGCGGTGACCACACATGCGATGATGCTTATGCCTGCCATGGTGAGTGCAAAAGTGCTACGGCCATCCCACAAACGTTTTTTTGCTCTGGCAACAAACTCTACTCGCTCAACCATTCGCCCGTTGGTGTGATAAAGTGCCGTTTCAACTTCTTCTAGCACTCGCTCAGACACGCCTTTTTCAACTCTGACTAAATAATTTGCCCGTTGACGGTTACCCCAAATGACTTCAGGTACAACCCCTGAATTGTAGGGTTGTTGATTGTATGTTGCGCCTTCTCCAAGCATTTTACCTTTATAAACACCAACTACTTGATGTGGAATGCGCTGCCTTGAAATATACACCGTCTGTCCAAGAGCTGAGTCATCACCAAATAAGGACGTGGCAAGGTCGTCACTTATCATAATAACGCCTGCATTTTTTGTTGCCTCATCACCTTTGATAAATTCGCTGGCATAAAATCTACGCCCCTCAACGAGTTCAAGCCCAAGTACATCTACCCCTTTTTCATCCAAGCCTAAGTAGCCGAACACGCTGTAATCCGTTTCTGGTTGAGTATTTTTAAAAATAGTCCATCCAGGGCCTAAGCTGTTTAATACCAGCTCTCTACCAGCATAAGATGCGGCAACGACCCCCGGCACATTTTCTATCGCTTGAATATCCTTTTCTATAAGTGACTGCACGTCTACCGAGGTATCAAACACACGCGTCGTTACATTGAGAATTTGTTGCTCTTCCAACTTTGAAGGAATTAGCCAGTTTTGCAGCGTTGCGTAGCTGATAAACACGGTATTGCTGACTATCATCACGGTGATCGCGATTTGTAGAATGATTAACAGCGCAATACTTTTTTGTTTTAAGATCAGTTTTAAAATATGTTTAATCGCCATACTTACCCCCTTAACTCTGCAGCTGGTGATACACGGCTACTACGGTATACCGGATATAGTCCAGATATCCCAACCGCCAAGAAAATGCCTATGGTGGTCAAAAGTGCCAGCTCACCATCAAACTGATAGATTTGACGGACTTGCTCAGCAAATGCCATATAATCCGTCTGATACATACGCAAATGGAACATCAACTCGAGTCCTGCAAATGCTAGTACAAAACCAAGCACCACAGAGGCAACTGTGAGCATCAAAATCTCTAAAAAGTGAATTCTCATAATCACTCCCCGATTTGCACCAAGCGCTCGGTAAAGAGAAATAAGTTTGCGATTGGCTTGGAATTTAGCCAGCAGAATGCCTACTGTATTCACTAAACAAATGCCAAATAGTAAATACGAAAACGTTAAGTAAATGGCTTCCCACGCCATAAAGCGCTGGATCAAAATATAGAGCTCGCCCATGCTATAAAAATCGGTGAGATTATTATGTTGAAAACGGCCTACCGCTTGCTGATTTGCAATATAGTTATTCAACCAAGTTTTTAGTTCAGCAAGATGCGCCGCCCCCATATCTTTTTGGTACTGGAACCAAACCGTCAAATAACCACATTCAGCACTTTTCAGCATGTCGATATTGCCGCTGCGTGGGTTGGTTGCGGTGTATAAATCGTCGGTTCTACACGATACTTGCCCCGTTCGTGGAAAGTTTTGCGCATAGGCATAATTTAGCGGGATAAAAGCATCGTGATTGTAATTATTACTAAAGCTCAAATCTTGGAAACGACGTTTATAATTACTTAAATCAACCACGCCCACGACTTGTATTTGTTCGCCTTGAACTTGAATAAACTGCCCGACAGAATTCGCCCCACCAAAAAGATGGTCGTTAGCGTTTTTACTGATCACAGCGACCGCTTCACCAGCTTGTTGGCTTTGTTCACTCCAAGAAGCTCCGTGGATAAACGGCGCATCTAGTACACTAAACATATCTCTATCTGTACCAGAAGCTTCTACACTAATAGGCCTAATTGAGTTATCCGCCAGCCCCACAATAAACTCTGTGGTGTAGTTAAATGATAGATGCTCGTATGGTAAATCCGCTTGCTTAAGCGCCTCTGCATCTTGATATGTCCAGCGAGGAAATTGGTTAAAATCGACAACGTCTTGGTCGCCATCAAAAAAATTCAGACCCGCGGTGTACAAGTAATCTCCCTTATGACCAATCACCTCGCTGCTGCTTTGTTTTACAATGGCTGACATCGTCAACATCAAGGTGATCCCAACTGCAAGGTTGATCACCATCAGTACGCTTAGCTTGGGTTTTTGCTTTAATCCCTGCCAAGCTAATAGTATTAGCTCTTTCATTACTTGCTCCTACACTGCCAGTTCGGTTAGCTGAGATTTAGTGATGTCGGTTAGCTCACCATCAAGAATTTGGATATTACGACCAGCTCTTCGAGCCAGCTCATTGTCATGGGTTACCATAATCAATGTGGTGCCCGCCTGATTCACTTCTTGTAATAAATCCATCACTTGTCTTGCCATTAAGCTATCTAAGTTACCCGTAGGCTCATCCGCAAGTAGGAATCTAGGTTTTCCTGCAAGCGCTCTGGCAATAGCCACACGCTGCTGTTGCCCACCACTTAGTTGTGCAGGATGATGTTTCATTCGGCTTGCAAGCCCAACGAGTTCAAGCGCTTCTTCAATGCGCTTTTTACGCTCGCTGGCTTTTATTCCCCTAAAAATAAGGGGGACTTCAACGTTGTCATATAAAGATAAGTCGCTGATAAGATTAAAGCCTTGGAAGATAAAGCCAATTTTTTCGTTTCTTAGCTGTGACAGCTTTTTATCGTTAAGATTGGCAACGTTTTCACCATCTAGAAAGTAGTCACCGCGCTCAAAACGCTCTAACAAACCGGCAATGTTCAAAAAGGTCGTTTTGCCTGATCCTGACGGGCCTGTGACCGCAATAAATTCCCCTTCTTCAATGGTTAAATTAACATTACTGAGCGCATGGGTCTCAATCAGATCTGTGCGATAGATTTTGCTTACTTCATTCATTTTTAACATTGTCTATTCCTTCTCATTCTTATTCGATGCGCAAGATGGGGCTACTTCCCGAGTAACACTCGCGCTTTGTTATTGAACGGTTCTAAACTTGAGATCACGATTTCTTGTCCTTCACTCAGGCCCTCGATAACCTCAACTTCAGAAATACTTTTTACACCGAGCTGAATGTGTGTTTGATCAGCCTGCTCACCGACAACCGCATAGGTAAAACGCCCTGCGCCAGTTTCAACAAATGCACCACGCCTTACTTTGAGCACGTCTTGCTTTTGCGACAGAATAATTCTTGTAGATACCTTTTGGTTTTGGCGAAGACCACTTGGTTGTTCATCAAAACGTACTCGCGCACTGACACGGCCAGCTTCAATTTCAGGAGAGATAGCGACCAGTTTTGCATGATATTGGTATTGATTGATAAATACTTCAGCGGCCATGCCTACCCCCAAATTGTCGGCGTAAATTTCTGGTATTTGCGCTTCAACCTCAAGCTCTGAAAGGTCAACCAAGGATATTAGCGCCGCATCTCGCTGTACAAACTGCTTTTGCTGGACATGCACCGTACCAACAATACCCGACAACGGCGATATAATGTTAAGTGCCGCTACCTGACGCTGCACTTCTTCTAAAATATGCTGTTGTCTGGTTAGGCTCAGTTCGCTACTTTTTAGCTCAAACGCAAGTCGCTCTTGCTCAAGCTTTAGCGACTCGATGGCATGCCGCTCTTGTAGTTGCGCACGCTTAAGTTCAACCATTGACTGCTCAAGCTCTAGTTTTGAGATAATTTGCTTTTCGATGCTTTGTTTTGAGCGCGCCATTTCCCGCTCTGCCGCTTCTAAGTCTACTTTCGCCATTTCCATGCGTTGTTCGGTATCGAGTAGCTGCTGTTTAATCGAGATCCGTTGGCGCTCAACTTCCGTTTGTAAACGTTCGAACGTGGCCTCTTCTTGTAGTAAACGATTGGTTAGTTCAGGGCTATCTATACTAAGCAACGATTGCCCAGCTTTGATGGCATCACCGGGTTTAACGTTTAGCGTTACTGTGCCCGATGCGATGGCGTATAAGTCTGGATTATTCGCAGCGAGCGTACGCCCTTCAACACGAATATCTTCGCTGATATCACCTCTCACTACCGTGGCGAGACGTACTTGCTCCCGCGATACCGTCTGTTCTGCAGATAAAATCGTGTTAATGCTTGGCCAAGCACTGGTTAATCCGCCTAAGGTGATACCAACAGCCAATAACGCAATCACAGGCTTTTTTATGGTTCGCTTTTTTGCGATTTGTTTGTCTTGCGCACTTGTATCTTTAATCATGCTACCTCCTTGCGGACAAGTGAGTGTCCGCGATTATCATGAATAACTAATTACAAGTAGCATGCCATAATTTATATTATTGTTTTATATGGTATTTATGAGATTAAACGGCTTTATTTAAGGGGATTGGACGGACACCGGACAGTTTGCGGACAATAGCAGGACGTAACTAAAACAGGTAGGTCGTGACTTATCACGACATCAGATTTTAGAAGGAACCACACTCCAAAAGATCGCGGGATGAACCCGCTCCCACCTAATATTGCTACGCGTTTAGCACAAGGTTTACCCTAATAGCTCAGCAACACAGATAGATCGTGACTAAAACTGGTAGGTCGTGATTTATCGCGATATCAGAGTTTTGAGGTAACCGCACTCAAAAGATCGCGGGATGAACCCGCTCCTAACTAATGTTGATGCGCGTTTAGCGTTAGGGGTAACCTGCTAACACACAAAAACTATTGGTGCTGGCTCATATCCCACAATTGCTTTAGCTCTTCAATAATGGCGGGGTCGTCAATGGTAGATGGCACGATAATGTCTTCTCCGTCTACCAGCTGGCGTAGGTTCTTTCTGAGAATTTTACCCGAACGGGTTTTGGGTAAACGCGCAACCACTTTAATGGTTTTAAGGCAGGCAATCGCGCCGATTTTTTCGCGGATCAGGCTTCTTATCTCCTCGGCAATTGCCGACTCAGTAGTGTTTACGCCATCTTTCAATACCACCATGGCAATGGGTACTTGACCTTTTAACTCGTCTTTACCGGCGAATACGGCGCATTCTGCAATTGCATTGTGACCAGCAACGATTTCTTCCATTTCACCGGTTGACAGTCTATGCCCGGCTACGTTTATTACGTCATCGGTGCGTCCCATAATAAACAGGTAGCCGTCTTCATCAAAATAGCCGCCGTCACCAGATAGATAATAGCCGGGGTATTGTGATAAGTAACTGCCTTTAAAGCGCGCCGTGTTATTCCAAATAGTGGTTAAACAACCGGGAGGGAGTGGTAATTTCACCGCAACAACACCTTGTTGATTGGCCTCGCATGGACTGCCGTCCACATCAAGGATCTCGACTTGATAGCCCGGTGTAGGAACTGTGGCACTGCCCGCCTTTGTAGGCATCAATTCAATCCCAACTGGGTTAGATGCAATTGCCCAGCCCGTTTCCGTTTGCCACCAGTGGTCGACCACCGGCAGCTTTGTAGTGGACTGTAACCAGTCGTAGGTGGCAGGGTCGAGTCGTTCACCAGCTAAAAATAGCGTTTTTAGACTGCTGGTGTTGTAATTAGCCAAAAGCGCTGCGCTCGGATCTTCTTTTTTAATGGCACGAAATGCCGTCGGTGCACTAAAAAGTGCTGTCACTTGGTATTCTTCAACCACTCGCCAAAATGCCCCTGCATCTGGAGTTTTAATCGGTTTTCCTTCGTATAACACGCTGGTACAACCATAAATCAGTGGGCCATAGACAATATAAGAATGCCCCACAACCCAACCAATGTCGGATGCTGCCCAAAACACTTCTCCGGGCTCCATGCCGTAAACGGTTTTCATACTGTAGTTTAATGCCACAGCGTGACCGCCCTGCTCTCGCACTACTCCTTTAGGCGTGCCTGTGGTGCCAGAGGTATACAAAATATAAAGCGGATGCGTGCTTGGTAACGGCACGGCATCAAAGGATTCAGGCGTGTTTGCCACCACAGCCCAATCTAGGTCTCTTGGCGATGACATCTGTGCTTGGTATGCCTCACGCTGTAACACAATGCAATGCTTCACTTGATGTTTTGCCAACGAAAGCGCCTCGTCCAGCATAGGTTTGTATTCAATGGTGCGGCCTATTTCAATTCCGCAAGAAGCACTGATCACTAGCTTTGGTTTCGCATCATCTATTCTCACCGCAAGCTCATGAGGTGCAAAACCGCCAAACACCACGGAATGAATAGCACCCACGCGCGCACAAGCAAGCATGGCAACGACCGCCTCTGGCACCATGGGCATATAAATTACGACCCTATCCCCTACGCTTACACCAAGTTGATTTAAGCCAGCCGCAAAATGGCTCACTTGAGAGAGCAACTCGCCATAGCTAATTTTGCGTTTGGTATTCGTCACCGGCGAGTCATAAATTAATGCAGTTTGCTCGCCTCGGCCTTGGTGTACGTGATGGTCGAGTGCCAAATAACTAGTATTCATCAAACCATCACTAAACCAATGACTCAGCCCCTCTTGGTCTTGGTTATGTCCGATTTTTGGTGGCGTATGCCAATCAAGTTGTGCCGCTTCTTTAAGCCAAAATGCCTCTGGGTCTTGGGAAAATGTTTGATATGCCTGTTGATAGGTTGTTGTTGTCATAATAAGTTACTCAGTTTCGCTGGAACTTAGTAAAGATAGATAAAAAACCGCCAAGTTTTGATGAGACTTTAGTCTTGCGAGGATGATGTGGATCAAGGTTGGGGCATTAGATATGATTATGTTTGGGTAAGGAGCAGCCTCGAGTACGGGTGTTAATGAGCACTTGTTCTTCTAATTTGATATATATGTAATCACAGCGTCCTGAACAATAGCCATGAGAATAGATATGACTATTATTCAGAAATCCACTAGGGCCTATACAACCAAATTTACCTACTGCTCGCTTTCAAGCTTTAGCAGCAGCGCTTTAATATCATCCTTTGCGCCGGTGATATGTTTTTTCAAAAAGTCACAGGCCCCTTTGGTATTTTTATCGCGGCATAGTTCTAATAGCTGGCGGTGTTCCTCTGGTGCGGTTTTTATGCCGCCGGCAAGTAGGATGTGCATGCGCACATAGCGCTCGGAGTTTTTACTGTACACATCCACCAGTTCGCGAGTTTGTGGGCGCTGCGCTTTGCTGTAGAGTTTGCTGTGAAATTCGGCATTAAGCTTACCAGTTGCCAGTTGTGTATCACCAGCGGCGGTGGCTTCTTCAAGCTCGGCTAAAATGGCTTCGGCTTCTAGCAGGTCTCGTGCAGTTAACTTGTCGATTGAGTGGCGTAACAGCTCAGCTTCTAACAATGCCCGTAGATCAAATATTTCATCGATTTGCTCGGCACTTAAGCGCGTGACCGTCGCACCTTTGTGCGCTTCAAAGTTAACTAAGCCTTCGGCTTCTAGTTGTAGGAGTGCTTCTCTAACAGGAATACGGCTTACATTTAACTCATCTGCCAGCGCGGCTTGCCTCAGCGGCTCGCCCGCTTTGATTTCGCCAGTGAGGATTTTTTCACGAATTGCTTCAGCAACTAATTGAGTTCGAGTTTTATGTACAATCGCCATAGTATTTAGTAATTATTGTTTTATGAACTCATTATAAACGTATCTGAGTTCAAATTGCATGTTTGTCGAGTATATAAGTTTGATGTGCGAATTATGTCTGAATAAATAAGCCCATAGCAGTACTATGGGCTTGGTTTGCTTAACTTTGTATACAAATTGGTCTTACGAATCGTTTGAGCGCTTCTAACCCTACCGATGTTGAACGTACATCGGTTGATGACGGAAACGGCCCACCGTGGTTCATGGTGGCGCACACTTCAACGCCCGTGGGCATTTGCCCGTAAATCAATCGACCTACGCGGTATTGTAACGCCTCTATAATATCTTCGGCTTGATGTAGGTCAGACTCAGTGCCATGAATACTGGCGGTGAGCTGCCCATCTAAGTCTGCGATTAAGTCTTCAAGCTGCGCTAAGTTGTCATAGCTCACCACTAAAGCACTTGGCCCAAAGACTTCTTCTTTAAGCCTTGCATCGGTCGCAAAGCTTTCGCTATCCGTTAGGAACAAGTGGGCGCTTGCGTGAAACGGCTGTGCTAGCTCACCAGCGCTTAATAAGGTTACCTGAGGGTGTGCTTTTAGCGCCGCGATGCTGTTTTGATAGGCTTTTAAAATGCCCGAAGTCAATAGAGTATCTGAAGGCGCTGCGCTAATATTTTGTTTAGCCGTCTCGATAAATGTTTGTGAATGATTGCTTGGCACCAACCAAATACCGGGGCTAGTGCAAAATTGGCCATTACCCATAAGTAAGGACTGGACAAATTGTGCACCAAGCTCTGCGCCTTGCAACTGTACCTTTTCAGGTAAGACAATTTGCGGGTTTACGCTGCCAAGCTCACCATAAAGCGGGATAGGTTCATTGCGCTTCGCGATAGTGTCTTGCAATGCCTTTGCAACGCCAAAGGAGCCTGTAAATCCAACCGCTTTGATAGGCTCGGCTTTCACCAGCCAATGCGCGACATCGTATGCTTTCGCTTGCAGCATTGAAAACACCCCGCTTGGCATATCGCACTTGCTTATTGCTGTGGCGATGGCCTTAGTCATTAGTTCACACGTTGCTGGATGTGCTGGGTGACCTTTATATACCACAGGACAGCCGGCGGCTAACGCAGCTGCGGTATCGCCCCCGAGCGTAGAGAAGGCATACGGGAAGTTTGACGCGCCAAACACCGCAACAACACCAATAGGAATATGCTTAAGCTGTGTTTTTGGCTTAGGCACCGGCGTGCGATTTGTGTCTGCTTGCTCTTCCTTAGTCAGGCAAAGCTCAGCTAGGTTATCTCTCAGCGCTGCAGCAAATGCGTTTAATTGGTTTACCGTGCGGCCACGCTCGCCCTCGAGTCTTGGCCTTGGTAGGTTAGTTTCTGCCATCGTAGTAGTGATCAGCTCATCACCTAAGGCGAGAATTTCTTGGGCTATGGTCTCTAAAAATTCGGCTCTAGCAGTCATCGAGGTTTTACGATAAGCCTTAAAAGCCTGCTCTGCTGCATTAACGGCTTCTTCTACTTGTGCTTCACTGGCGTTAAAAAATGCTTGCGTTAACGGTTCATTGGTTGCCGGGCAAAACGCGCAAAACGTTGTTGCCGTTTGTGCGGCTTGCCACGCACCGTTGATGTAGCTCTTTCCTGATAAATTCATTGTTAGCTCCTGTTTTCTTTCAGTCTTAATGGCTAGGACCTATTGATCTTTCAAGTTTGTTTTTGCAGCAAAGGTCAACAGGCCCTAGAGCACTTGAAAACCAAATGCATACGGATCTTCGTCATCTACAGTGATACAATTACTCCCCGTTTGACGTGCCCAGCCTTGAATACTTGGCAGAATTGCGGCTTTTCCCGCGACTTCAGTTGTGCCTTCGACCTTACCGATAAATTGGCTGCCTATGATGCTCTCGTGAACAAAGGTATCGCTATCTTTTAGCAGTCCTTTTGCAAATAGCTGTGCCATTCGTGCACTTGTGCCGGTACCACAAGGCGACCTATCAATCGCCTTATCGCCATAAAATACTGCGTTGGCCGCATGACTATCTGGATGTTGCGGCTTGCCTGTCCATAACACATGGGAGGCGCCACACACGGTAGAGTCTTCAGGATGAATTGGGTTTATTTGCGCGTTAACTGCCGCGCGCACTTTAGGGCTCCACGCCAGTAATTCCGCGGCGCAACTTTGATCCACACCAGCAAATAGACTTTGAGGCTCAACAATAATGTAAAAGTTACCACCATAGGCAATATCAACGATGAGCTCCCCTAGCCCATCAACATGGACAGGCACCGTTTGGTAAGCCAAAAATGCCGGCACATTGTAGAGCTTTACCCAAGTCACTTTACCTGCTTTCATCTCATAATAGGCATTCACGCGCCCCGCAGGGGTGTCAAGCTTGAGTACCCCCTGTTCTTTTGGAGTAATAAGGCCGCTTTCAAGGCCAAAAGTGACTGTCCCGATGGTGCCGTGTCCACACATAGGCAAGCACCCAGAGGTTTCGATAAATAGGATTGCCACATCCCCATCAGCAGTGGTCGGTGGATATAAAAAGGCACCCGACATCATGTCATGGCCTCTGGGCTCAAACATCAGTGCGCGCCTTATCCAATCGTAGTCACGTAAAAAATGTTGGCGCTTTTCACTCATGCTCTCGCCCAAAAGCGTTGGATGACCGCTTGTGACCAAGCGCACGGGATTGCCACAAGTATGGCCATCTATACAATAGTAGGTACCTAAAATCATACGCTTAGTCCAAGTTATATTGGCTTAAGTCAATTCGATTTGCCATCGCTTCATCGTACAAACGACTCACGTAAGCCTTTTGTTCTTGGGTGAGTGGCAATCTTGGAGAACGAGTCACTTCACTACCACGTCCAGCCAAATGTTCTGCATATTTGATGCACTGCACCAGTGTCGGAATAGTATCTAAGCGTAGCAAAGGTAAAAACCAACGCCACAGCGCGCGCGCTTCCTCATAGCGACCTTGTTCAGCAAGTTTATAAATAGCCACTGACTCGCGTGGGAATACATTGGTCAATCCCGAGATCCAACCTGTCGCACCAAGCATCAGGCTTTCCAGTGCGATATCATCAACACCACCAAATACCACGTAGCGATCGCCAAATGCGCTAAACAGCTCGCTAATACGACGGGTATCTTCCGTTGCTTCTTTTACAGAAACAATATTGGACTCCTCAGCTAAGGTTTTCATGCCTTCAATAGACACATCGACACCGTAGGTCACCGGATTGTTGTAAATCATAATCGGTAATGCCGTGCTTCGCGCAACCTGTTGGTAATGATGGATCGCTTCGCGCTCGGTTGAGCGGTAAACCATCCCCGGCAATACCATCAGTCCATCTATGCCGAGCGCTTCTGCATCCTTGGCAAACTCGACAGCAAGCGCAGTTGTGGTTTCAGCCACGCCACTAAGTAGTGGCACTCTATCACCTACCACTTCTGTTGCAGCTTTTAACACTTGGCGTTTCTCGTCAGCCGTGAGTGAGCAATTTTCACCGACGGTGCCTAATACTATGATGCCATGAACCCCTTCGTTAATCAGGTTATCTATCATCTCTTTGGTAGTATCAAAGTTGATGCTTTCATCATCATGGAATTGAGTGGTTACTGCTGGATATACACCCTGCCAATTTACGTTCATGGTTCTCGCCTTTCATTAGGTTGTTTAGTTATTGTGCTTGCCATCATAGGTATATTGTATACAATAATCAATATTCAAAAGAGAGATTTTTTAGCCATCAACTCAAATGACTGGCCTAAATATCTGTAATCTTATGATTTATAAGTGGTAAATTTTTTCTTGTAGGTATTTAAACGAGGCCTGATTGATGTCTATGTGGAAATACAATTTAGGATGGTGAGGTAAATTGTGGAAAGTAATAATAAAATTGCAGTGATAGGCGCAGGGATCATTGGGATCACCACCGCACTGCAATTAGCTCGACGAGGCCACGCTGTTACCTTGTTCGATAAAAATCAGCCCGCAGAGGGGTGCTCTAAGGGTAACGCGGGGCATTTTGCCACAGAGCAGGTATTCCCCATGGCAGACGCAGCTTTACTCACAAAAGTACCTGGCATGTTAGTCAATCCGGTGGGGCCTTTGCGAATTGAGACCACCTCTTTGCTCAAAAATATTCCTTGGTTTGTACAATTCTTAAAGCAAATGAAAAGTAGCTGTTTCCACAAAGGTACAATCGCACTTAGAAGTTTAAATGAACGCGCACTACCCGCATACCAGCGTTTACTTGGTGATAAATATCATACACTTATATCTAGCAACGGCAGTTTACTGGTATTTGAAAGTGACGAAAGCTCTGCGCGTCAAAGCTATAAAAAATACGCAGAACAAGACATCTCAGTGAGCTTACTTACAGGTGTTCAAGCCCGAGAAATGGAGCCGAGCCTATCAAGTACCATTACCTCGGCACTGTATTTTGATAAAGTCGCGCATAGCACAGATCCCTACGCTCTCTGTTTGACGTTATATGAGCACTTTATGGAGCTAGGGGGAGCATTCCAACAAGGCTCGATCGACAATATTACCCACACAGAGCATGGCTACACACTCAACTCGAATAACCACAAGATGACCTTTAACAAAGTAGTTGTGGCAACGGGTGCTGCAAGTAAAGCGCTCTGTGCGTCATTAGGTTACTCACTGCCCATGATTGCCGAGCGTGGTTATCACAACATGTTGGCAGTGAATAATACGCTTACACGACCTGTCGCATCAAGTGAGCGAGGGTTTATCATGACGCCTATGTCACAAGGTTTGCGACTGGCCGGAACGGTAGAATTTGCTGCACTGGAGAGTAAACCCAACTACAGCCGTGCTCGCGCATTATTGCATCATGCAAGTATATTGTTAAACTCATCGCTGCCACAGCAAAATGATAACTTGTGGGTTGGCTGCCGTCCCTCACTCCCAGATTATTTACCTGTCATCGGACAAGCGCCAAATCATCACAACCTTTATTTTGCACTGGGTCATCAGCACTTAGGACTGACCCAAGCCGCAATTTCAAGTGAATGTATCGCAGATCTTATTGACAACAAGCCCAACGACATCGATCTTACTCCCTTTAGTATTGCTCGATTTAATTAGCTAAGGATCACGAAAATGAAAGGTATTGCATACCAGAGCGCGCAACAGGCGCTAGATAACTTAGAAGATATGACCAAAGGCGTAGCGCCAATTGGCGAAAGCGAGTATTTAGCAAGAATAGAGAAAGCTCAACAATATATGCAGCAGAACAACATTGATGCACTCTATTTAAATGCTGGTACAAATTTAAAATACTTTACTGGTTTACAATGGTACGCCAGTGAGCGTTTGGTCGGTGCTATTTTACCCGCCAATGGACAAGTTCAGTTTATCGTCCCGTTTTTTGAAATTGGCTCTATTAAGGATTATTGGCTGATTGAAGGCCCTATTCATGCTTGGCAAGAAGAAGAATCTCCTTACCAGCTCGTCGCAAACGTACTTAACACACTCAATATTGATAGCACAGGCACGCTCGCCATTGACGAAAGCACTGCGTTTTTTGTTGCTGATGGGATCAGACTCGCGGCACCTGAGCTTTCGCTTATCAATGCAAAGGCAGTAACCGCGCATTGTAGAATGCATAAATCGGCCAATGAAATTGCCCTTATTCAACGTGCAATGGACATGACACTTGCCGTACATAAAGCAACGGCATCTATGCTGTATGACGGGATCACCACAACTGAGGTTGAAGCCTTTATTAATGAAGCGCACAAAAAAGTGGGGGCGCCGGGTAATTATTTTTGTATTGTGCTATTTGGTGTGGCGTCGTCATTCCCACATGGTGTAAAAAATCCACAAACGCTGAAAAAAGGCGATGTGGTTCTCGTCGACACAGGTTGTAAGTTACACGGCTATCTTAGTGATATCACCCGTACTTATGTTTTTGGCGACCCCAGTGAAAAGCAAAAGTCCGTTTGGCAAATCGAGAAGCAAGCGCAAATTGCAGCATTTAATGCAGCCAAAATTGGTGCGCCCTGTGGCGCTGTTGATAAGGCCGCGAGAGAGTATATTGCTAGCAATGGGCTCGGTCCTGATTATCAACTACCAGGTTGCCCACATCGCACTGGGCATGGGATCGGCTTAGATATCCACGAATGGCCTTATTTAGTCAAAGACAACCCTGAACCGCTTGCAGCTGGAATGTGCTTTTCAAACGAGCCTATGCTGGTTATTCCTGACGAATTTGGCATTCGCTTGGAAGACCATTTCTATATGACCGACGATGGTCCACGTTGGTTTACTGAACCTGCACATAGCATAGACAATCCTTTTGGGGTTGAATAACCTTAGCGATGGCTACATGATGAGATGCTCTGATAAGCAACTCATCATTTATCGTGATTGATTGGAGCACAGGTTAATTGGTATAAACTTAATATCTTCAATCTACTGCGCTTCAACTTATGATAGCAACTACTCCACCACCACCCTATTACGCCGTAATTTTTACCAATATTAAAAATGAAGACGACGAGGGCTACGCCCAAACCGCTTCGCGAATGGTCGAGCTTGCTCAGCTTCAACCCGGGTTTTTAGGATTAGAATCTGCGCGTGAAGAGGTTGGGATCACCGTTTCTTATTGGCGCGACCTAGAATCAATCAAAGCATGGAAAGCCAATGCTGAGCATATTGAGGCACAAAAAAACGGCAATAAAAAATGGTATCAAAGCTATACAACTCGTATTGCTAAGGTAGAGCGTGAATATAGTCTTTGAGCTAGCGCTTAGTTGTAGTCGCTCGTGCTTTGTTCACTCGCGACTTTAGGCGTGATAGCCCTTGAGGCGTTACGCCCAAATAATTAGCCAGATCATAATTGGCTAAACCATTAACCCAATGCGGACGTTCGTCACGCAAAAAACAATATCTTTGCTCCAGCGTATTTAGTAATAGAAAAGCTTCTTTTGCTTCTTTGAATAGCAACTGCTGTTCTAATAATTTTAATTTAAGTGCACGAAGGTTAGCCTGTTCTAATTCGGCTAACGGAACGAGTACTATCTTCGCATCATCCAGTGCAGAGATTTGATAGAAGCTGGGAGATTTTTGGATCCATTCAGCAAATAAAATACAAAGTTCACCTGCAAAATAAAACTCCTTATGCCTTAGCTCCCCTGTTTCATTTACAACCGATGAGACAAGCTTGCCAGAGTGGATAAAGAAGCCATGACGTTGCACTTGCCCTTGTCGTAATAATATTTCATTGCGGCTGCAGCGCTTAGTGTCGAACGTTGGGTTTTGCTGAGTAAGTGTTAATAATTCATTTTTTGTGACTTCACAAAGCTGACCGAGTTTATGAAAAGGCATAATCCCCTCATGCAATTGGTATAGCGAGATCAAAAAAGGCTCCTTGAGGAGCCTTTTTAACGTGTGGTATTAACTTACCAACCCGCTTTCTCTTTTAGTGCAGAACCGATTTCTGCAAGAGAGCGAACTGTTTTAACACCCGCGGCTTCAAGTGCTGCGAATTTCTCGTCAGCTGTACCTTTACCGCCTGCGATAATTGCACCAGCGTGACCCATACGCTTACCTGGAGGAGCTGTAACACCTGCGATGTAAGAAACAACAGGCTTAGTTACGTTGTGCTTGATGTACTCAGCCGCTTCTTCTTCAGCTGTACCGCCGATCTCACCGATCATTACGATAGCTTCAGTTTGCGGATCGTTTTGGAACATCTCTAGTACGTCGATGAAGTTAGTGCCTGGGATTGGGTCACCACCGATACCAACACAAGTAGATTGACCGAAGCCAGCGTCAGTTGTTTGCTTAACTGCTTCGTAAGTCAAAGTACCAGAACGTGACACGATACCTACTTTACCAGGTAAGTGGATGTGACCTGGCATAATACCGATCTTAGTTTCACCTGGAGTGATAACACCTGGGCAGTTAGGACCAATCATGCGAACGCCAGTTTCTTCTAGCTTCACTTTAACATCAACCATATCTAGTGTAGGGATGCCTTCAGTGATACATACGATTAGTTCGATACCTGCGCTGATCGCTTCAAGGATAGCGTCTTTACAGAACGCAGCTGGTACGTAGATAACAGATGCAGTTGCACCAGTTGACTCTACCGCTTCACGTACTGTGTTAAATACAGGTAGACCTAGGTGAGTTGTGCCACCTTTACCAGGAGAAACACCACCAACCATTTGCGTACCGTACTGGATAGCTTGCTCAGAGTGGAAAGTACCCTGACCACCAGTGAAACCTTGACAGATTACTTTAGTATCTTTGTTAATTAGTACAGACATTATTTGCCCTCCGCAGCAGCAACTACTTTCTCAGCAGCGTCAGTTAGTGACTCAGCTGCAATGATGTCAAGGCCAGAGTTAGCTAGTACTTCACGACCAGCTTCAGCGTTAGTACCTTCAAGACGTACAACTACTGGTACGTTTACGCCAACTTCTTTAACCGCACCGATAATACCTTCAGCGATCATGTCACAACGTACGATACCACCGAAGATGTTAACTAATACTGCTTTAACATTGTCGTCAGAAAGGATGATCTTGAATGCTTCAGATACACGCTCTTTAGTCGCGCCGCCACCAACGTCTAGGAAGTTAGCTGGCTTGCCGCCGTGTAGGTTTACGATGTCCATAGTACCCATCGCAAGGCCTGCACCGTTAACCATACAACCAACGTTACCGTCTAGAGCTACATAGTTAAGTTCAAAGCTTGCTGCGTGTGCTTCACGAGCGTCTTCTTGTGAAGGATCGTGGAATTCACGGATCTTAGGCTGGCGGAACAATGCGTTGCCGTCTACACCGATTTTGCCGTCTAGGCAGTGTAGGTTACCAGCGTCTGTGATAACTAGAGGGTTGATCTCTAGTAGAGCAAAGTCGTGGTTGATAAACATTTGCGCTAGACCCATGAAGATCTTAGTGAATTGCTTAACTTGAGTTGGGTTCAAACCTAGTTTGAACGCTAGCTCACGACCTTGGTAAGCTTGAGGACCTACTAGTGGGTCGATCTCAGCTTTATGAATTAGTTCAGGCGTTTCTTCTGCAACTTGTTCAATTTCTACACCACCTTCAGTTGATGCCATGAACACGATTTTACGTGAACCACGGTCAACAACAGCACCTAGGTATAGTTCATTTGCAATATCAGTGCAGCTTTCTACTAAGATTTTAGCAACAGGCTGACCTTTCTCGTCTGTTTGGTAAGTAACTAGGTTTTTACCTAACCAGTTTTCAGCGAATGCGCGGATTTCGTCTTTGCTGTCTGCAAGTTTAACACCGCCAGCTTTACCACGGCCGCCAGCGTGTACTTGACACTTAACAACCCACTTGTCTCCACCGATTTTACCAGCAGCTTCAACTGCTTCTTGAGGTGTATCACAAGCAAAGCCTTCTGATACAGGTAAACCATATTCGGCAAAAAGTTGTTTTGCCTGATACTCATGCAAATTCATGATGCTTTATCCAATTTTTTATACTAAAAAAGCTGAATATTTATGCAAATAGTCAGCTATCCCAAATTGCGCACATAGTATAGATCCCAAGGCTTCTGATGAAAACCCCACTTAGACCAAAGGCGCAAAAAAAAAGCTGTATGCGAGCATACAGCTTATTCTTTAAACAAATATTATACGTCTAGTAGTAGACGTGTTGGATCTTCAAGCAACTCTTTAATTGTTACTAGGAAACCAACTGACTCTTTACCATCGATTTGACGGTGGTCATAAGATAGTGCTAGGTACATCATAGGTAAAATTTCAACTTTACCGTTTACTGCCATAGGACGTTCTTGGATTTTGTGCATGCCCAAGATTGAAGACTGTGGCAAGTTGATGATAGGCGTAGATAGCAGTGAACCGAATACACCACCATTGGTAATAGTGAAGTTACCGCCAGTCATATCGTCAACAGTTAGTTTGCCATCACGACCTTTAATAGCCAATTCACGAATATTCTTCTCGATTTCAGCAACAGAAAGCTTATCACAATCACGTAGTACTGGAGTCACTAGACCACGAGGTGTTGATACCGCGATGCTGATGTCAAAGTAGTTGTGGTAAACGATATCGTCACCGTCGATTGACGCGTTAACTTCAGGGAAACGCTTAAGTGCTTCAGTTACCGCTTTCACGTAGAAAGACATGAAACCTAAACGAATACCGTGGCGCTTCTCAAATACCTCTTGGTACTGCTTACGAAGATCCATGATTGGCTTCATGTTTACTTCGTTGAACGTCGTCAGCATTGCTGTTGAGTTCTTCGCTTCTAATAAGCGGTTAGCGATTGTCTTACGTAGACGAGTCATAGGTACACGTTTTTGAGTACGCTCACCTACCGGGGCAGCTGGTGCAGAAGCCGCAGGCTTAGACTCTGATTTTGCTGGTGCTTTAAGGAAAGCATCCACGTCTTCTTTAGTAATGCGACCGCCTTTACCAGAACCTTTGATCTTGGCAGCATCAAGGCCTTTCTCTGCAATAAGACGACGAACAGATGGTGTTAGTACATCTGAGTTTTCGTCAGAAGCAGCAGCTGGTGCTTCTTCTTTCTTCGCACTTGATGATGCAGCTGGTGCGCCACCGGCAACGATTTTACCGATAACTTGATCACCTAGTACTGTCTCACCTTCAGCGTGGATGTGCTCACCCATCACACCGTCTTCAGGTGCAACAACTTCAAGAACCACTTTATCTGTTTCAATATCAACTAGGTTCTGGTCGCGGCTAACCGCTTCACCTGGTTGAACGTGCCAAGTTGCGATAGTAGCGTCTGCTACTGACTCAGGAAGTACAGGTACTTTAATGTCCACTTCTTTACCTTCTGCTGCTGGCGCCGATTCTGACGCTGCTGGTTTTTCATTTGATTGAGCAGGCGCCGCTGCTTCATCAGCAGCACCTAGTTGTGCAATAACTTGTTCGCCAAGAACGGTTGCGCCTTCCTCTTCAGAAATTGCAACGATAACACCATCTTCTGGCGCTACAACTTCTAAAACGACCTTATCCGTTTCGATGTCAACTAAGTTTTGATCACGAGTCACTTTATCGCCAACGCTTACATGCCATGTAGCAACCGTTGCATCGGCAACAGACTCAGGAAGAACAGGAACCTTAATTTCGGTTGTCATCTCTTATTCCTTATTTCTTAATTGTTAAAGCGTCAGCAATTAACGCGTTTTGTTCTTTAGTATGTGTAGACATGTATCCACATGCTGGTGCAGCTGAAGCCTTACGGCCTGCATAAGTCAGATTTGCGCCAGCTGGGATAGCTTCCCAGAAATGATGCTGTGAACAGTACCAAGCACCTTGGTTTTGTGGTTCTTCTTGACACCAAACAAAATCTTTTACGTGCTGGTAGCGAGCCATGATCTCATCCATCTCTTTGTGAGGGAATGGATATAGCTGTTCAACACGAACGATAGCCACGTTGTTAAGCTCTTGCTTACGACGTTCTTGCAGTAGTTCGTAATAAACCTTACCGCTACAGAACACAACACGCTCAACGTTTTCAGGATTGATATCATCAATCTCATCGATCATGTTATTGAATACGCCTTCGGATAGCTCTTCTAGGCTAGAAACAGCTAATGGATGACGTAATAGCGACTTAGGCGTCATTACAATCAGAGGACGACGTAGTGGACGAACCGATTGACGACGTAGCATTGCGTATACTTGCGCTGGTGTTGACGGCACACATACTTGCATATTGTGGTCAGCACAAAGCTGTAAATAACGCTCTAAACGCGAAGAACTGTGCTCTGGACCTTGACCTTCATAGCCATGAGGAAGAAGTAGTGTTAGACCACATAAACGACCCCACTTCTGCTCACCTGAACTTAGGAATTGGTCGAATACGACTTGAGCACCGTTGGCGAAGTCACCAAATTGCGCTTCCCACAGTACCAATGACGTTGGCTCTGCTGTCGCGTAACCATATTCGAATGCAAGTACCGCTTCTTCCGAAAGTACTGAATCGTACACTTCGAACAGGCCTTGGCCTTCACGAATGTTTTGCAGCGGAAGATAAGTAGACGCGTCTTTTTGATTATGTACTACGGCATGACGGTGGAAGAATGTACCTCGACCAGAATCCTGACCGGTAAGACGAATATCAGTGCCTTCATCAACCAAGGTCGCGTAAGCCAATGTCTCAGCCATACCCCAATCAAGCATTTTCTCGCCTTGCGCCATAAGTTTACGGTCATCGTAAATCTTTTTAACGCGTGATTGTGCTTTATGAGCCTCTGGGTAGCTCGCAATCTTTTCGCCAAGCGCTTTGAGTTTATCTAGCGCAACTTTTGGCTCATACGGCGTGTCCCAATCGTGACCAACATACTTAGACCAATCTGATGAGTGTTTGGTTTCTTTTTGAATTTCTTCTACGACACAAACGCCTTTATCAAGACCATTTCGGTAATCGTCAGCAATTTGTTTCGCATCGTCTTCAGAAATCACACCTTCGCGTACAAGTTGATCAGCATACAATTGGCGAGGTACAGGGTGCTTTTTGATCTTCTGATACATCAGCGGTTGCGTTGCATTTGGCTCATCAGCTTCGTTGTGGCCGTGACGACGGTAACATACTAAGTCAATCACCACATCACGTTTAAACTTGTTACGGAAATCAAGTGCAACTTGTGTAACAAAAGCAACGGCTTCAGGATCATCTGCGTTCACGTGGAAGATAGGTGCCTGAACCATTTTAGCGATATCAGTACAGTATTCAGTCGAACGAGTATCTTCGCGTTTTGACGTAGTGAAACCAACTTGGTTATTAACTACAATACGGATCGAACCGCCAACGCCGTATGCACGTGTTTGCGATAAGTTAAACGTTTCTTGAACGACACCTTGACCTGCGATTGCAGAATCACCGTGAATTGTGATTGGTAATGCTTTAGAACCACTTTGGCAATTCAAACGGTCAAGACGAGCACGTACCGAACCCATTACTACTGGGTTTACGATTTCAAGGTGAGATGGGTTAAATGCCAATGCCATATGAACATTGCCGCCCTTCGTACCGAAGTCAGAAGAGAAACCCATATGGTATTTAACGTCACCAGAACCTGCGTGCTCGCCATATTTACCAGCGAACTCGTCAAATAGTTCTTGTGGGTTTTTACCCAATACATTCACTAGTACGTTTAGACGACCACGGTGGGCCATACCAATTACGGCTTCTTGCTGACCGCTTTCACCAGCACGGTGAATAAGCTCTTTCAGCATAGGCACAAGTGAGTCACCGCCTTCTAGAGAGAAACGCTTAGCGCCTGGGAATTTTGCGCCCAAGTACTTTTCTAAGCCGTCTGCAGCAGTTAGACCTTTGTAGATTCTTAGTTTGGTTTCTTTGTCGAATTGTGGCTTCGAGAAGGACGATTCCAAACGCTGTTGTAACCAACGTTTTTCTTCGGTAGACGTGATGTGCATGTACTCAGCACCGATAGAGCCACAGTATGTCGCTTTAAGCGCAGCGTACAAGTCTTTGAGTTTCATTGTCTCTTTGCCACAAGCAAAAGAGCCAACGTTAAATTCTTTATCTAAGTCTGCATCGGTTAAATCATGAAAAGCAGGGTCAAGATCGCGAACACGTTCTCTATCCCAAATCCCTAAAGGATCTAGGTTTGCGTTCTGATGACCTCTGAAACGGAATGCATTAATTAACTGCAGAACTTTAACTTGCTTGGCATCAGCAGAACCCTCTGCGGAAACCACGACTTCTCTGTGTTTGTTTTTAGCAAGCTCCGCAAATTGCGCTCTTACTTCTGAATGTTTAGTGTCAACATCCACTCCATCAACTTTAGGTAGTTGATCAAACACCTCTCGCCACTCTTCTGGCACTGAAGCTGCATCATCTAGATACGCCTCATATAGATCTTCTACGTACGCAACGTTACCGCCGTACAAATGCGAAGATTCTAGCCATGCCTTCATCACACCTTCGTGCATCTATTAGCCCTTTTATCTAGCGCAGAAACTCAAACGAAAACAAGATGGCAAGCTTTTGCTTGCCATCTTAGCTAGTAGTATGTGTTATACCGAACGGTTTAACAACATTGATTTAATTTGTCCAATTGCCTTAGTAGGATTAAGGCCTTTTGGACATACGCTAACACAGTTCATAATACTGTGACAGCGGAATACGCTGAACGCATCATCAAGACCAGCAAGACGTTCTTCTGTCGCTGTATCACGGCTATCAGCCAAGAAACGATAAGCATGTAGAAGACCCGCAGGACCGATGAACTTGTCTGGGTTCCACCAGAAAGAAGGACAAGACGTTGAACAACATGCACAAAGAATGCATTCGTACAGGCCATCTAGCTTTTCACGTTCTTCAATTGACTGAAGACGTTCTTCACCACCAGTTGGCTTGTCGTTGATCAAGAATGGCTTAACCTTCTCGTATTGCGTATAGAACTGGCTCATGTCGATTACTAAGTCACGGATCACCGGAAGACCTGGTAATGGACGAATGACGATCTTGCCTTTACCACCGTTCTGCAAAGCAGAAATTGGAGTAATACATGCAAGGCCGTTTTTACCATTCATATTAATACCGTCAGAACCACATACCCCTTCACGGCATGAACGACGGAAAGATAAAGATGGGTCTTGCTCTTTTAACTGCATAAGAGCATCTAACACCATCATGTCACGACCTTCCTCTACTTCTAGAGAATAGTCTTGCATGCGTGGCGCCGCATCTTCATCAGGATTATAACGATAAACAGATAATTCTAAAGTTGCCATCGCTTAGCTCCTAGTATGTACGTGCTTTCGGTGGGAATGCTTCACGAGTCTTAGGCGCGTAGTTAACTTCACGCTTACTCATAGACTCAGACTCTGGGTTGTAAATCGAGTGACACAACCAGTTTTCATCATCACGCTCTGGGTAATCGAAGCGAGAGTGTGCACCACGGCTTTCCGTACGGAAGTTCGCAGCAACCGCCGTCGAGTACGCTGTTTCCATCAAGTTATCTAACTCTAGACACTCAATACGTTGCGTGTTGAATTCAGCAGACTTATCGTCAAGACGTGCGTACTGTAGACGCTCACGAATTTCTTTAAGTTCTTTAAGACCTTCAGCCATTGCATCACCTTCACGGAATACCGAGAAGTTAAGCTGCATACAACGTTGTAGATCTTTCTTGATTTGTACAGGATCTTCACCCTGACCTTTCGCAGAAGTTTCCCAACGGTTAGTACGCGCAAGTGCTGCGTCTACGTTATCGTTGCTTGCTTCTTTAGCGATTTCAGCATCTTTCAAGTAAGTACCAAGGAAGTTACCCGCCGCACGACCGAATACGACAAGGTCAAGCAGTGAGTTACCACCTAGACGGTTTGCACCGTGTACAGATACACACGCAATCTCACCTACTGCGAATAGACCTTCAACGATCTTTTCGTTACCTTGACCGTCTACGTTTAGCACTTGACCATTAACGTTAGTTGGTACACCACCCATCATGTAGTGACAAGTTGGGATTACTGGAATTGGCTCTTCTGCTGGATCTACGTGTGCGAATGTCTTCGCAAGATCACAAACGCCTGGAAGACGTAAGTTAAGTGTCTCAGCACCTAAGTGGTCAAGCTTCAGCTTGATGTGCGGACCCCAAGGACCATCACAACCACGACCTTCACGGATCTCAGTCATCATTGAACGTGCAACAACGTCACGTGACGCTAAGTCTTTCGCGTTTGGCGCATAACGCTCCATGAAGCGCTCGCCATCTTTATTTAGAAGGTAACCACCTTCACCACGACAACCTTCTGTTACTAGTACACCCGCACCTGCGATACCTGTCGGGTGGAACTGCCACATTTCCATGTCTTGCATTGAAATGCCAGCACGAACCGCCATACCAACGCCGTCACCCGTATTGATGTGCGCGTTCGTTGTTGATGCGAAAATACGACCCGCACCACCAGTTGCAAGAACAACTGCTTTTGATTTGAAATAAGTGATTTCACCTGACTCGATGTCGATTGCGGTGACACCCACTACATCGCCATTGTCATTTTTTACTAGGTCTAGTGCATACCACTCAGAGAAAACGTTTGTTTTGTTTTTAACGTTTTGCTGATATAGGCAGTGTAGCAACGCGTGACCAGTACGGTCCGCTGCGGCTGCTGTACGTGCAGCTTGCTCGCCACCAAAGTTTTTCGACTGACCACCGAAAGGACGCTGATATACGCGACCGTTCTCAAAACGAGAAAAAGGTAGACCCATGTTCTCAAGTTCAGTGATAGCTTCTGGACCTGTTTTACACATGTACTCGATAGCGTCTTGGTCACCGATGTAATCAGAACCTTTAACCGTATCGTACATGTGCCATTCCCAGTTGTCCTCGTGAGAGTTACCTAGCGCAACGGTGATACCACCTTGTGCTGATACTGTATGAGAACGAGTTGGGAAAACTTTTGAAATAAGAGCACAAGTTTTGCCTGATTCCGAGATAGCAAGTGCCGCGCGCATACCCGCACCGCCTGCGCCTACTACAACTGCGTCAAATTCACGTACGTTATATTTCACTTAAACACCCCACAGAACAAACAGACCAATAGCTACGTAAGCTAAAGCCATAAGGTTTAATACAAAGCCAAGAATAGTGCGAGTTGTTGAGTTCTTAACGTAGTCAGTTAGAACCTGCCACAAACCGATGCGTGTATGTACCATGATGCATACTAGTGTGATCATCGTTGCTGCTTTCACAGCTAAGTTTGAGAACAACCCTGACCAAGCTTCATAAGTCAGTTCAGGAGTAATTAGAAGATAGCCTACGATGAATACCGCGTAAGCTAGGATAATTAACGCAGTTGTACGAAGTGACACGTAGTCTTGTACGCCATCACGCTTTAGAGTCGCTTGATTTAAGACCATATCCATACTCCAGCCAAAATTGCTACGATAACCCAAAGTGCTAGTGCAATCTTCGCGCTATTGTTGCCTGATTCTAATTCTTCCCAATGTCCCATATCCTGGATCATGTGACGGATACCACCGATGATGTGGTAAGACAATACAGTTAGGGTGCCCCACGCGATGAATTTCGCGATAAAGCCAGACATCAGTTCTTTTACAAACTCGAAGCCTTCAGGAGAAGAAAGGGATTCAGACCAAGCCCAAATCACAAAGGTCAAAGCGAAGAAGAAAGCGACACCGGTGACACGGTGAAGAATCGACGCTTTAGCCGTTGGCGGCATAGATATAGTCGTAAGATCTAGATTTACAGGTCTTTGCTTTTTCACAGTTACTTGCCCATCTTTGCCCACAAAGGAGCTCATCTACTTGTTTTTATGAAACCCACCTACATATTGCAAATGTAGGTGGCACACTCTAGATAAACCAATTAGGACACCAAAAAGTTCACTCGAGTGTAAAAATTGATGTAAAAATAGGTTTACCCACAGACGATACGGTATAAAACCGTTGACAGTATATAAGGCTATGCGCCCTTTTACAATTCTTGTTTAGATAGAGACGCTTGCGAATTAGCGAATGGTCTAATATTTAATCGTCGTAGAATATTTATTATACATTTATGCATAAATCACAGAAAAATTGACTTTTAACCTAGGTTATAAGTTAGAATGATCTGAATTTGCTTAACATTAGTATCACAACATAACAATCAGAATATTGTTATTAAATAGGAGACAAATAGATGGCAGATAAAAAAGCCACAGTCCATATTGATGGTCACGATCCGATTGAGTTACCAATTTACGAAGGTACAGCTGGACAAGACGTAGTTGACGTTCGTTCTTTAGGTGCTCACGGCCTATTTACGTATGACCCAGGATTTATGTCGACTGCCTCTTGTGACTCGTCTATCACTTACATTGACGGTGCCAAAGGTGTACTGCTTCATCGCGGTTATCCAATTGAGCAACTTGCTGAAAATTCTAACTATATTGAACTTTGCTACCTACTATTAAACGGTGAATTACCAAGCGAAGAACAACTAGCTGAGTTCTCAGATGAGATCACTCGCAACACAATGATGCACGAGAAAATTGCTGCGTTTTTCCAAGGTTTCCGTGTCGATGCGCACCCTATGGCAATGCTATGTGGTGTAGTTGGAGCGTTATCTTCGTTCTACCATTCAGATTTGGATATCTCTGATGAAGATCAGCGCATGCGTTGTGCAATCAAATTAGTAGCAAAGCTACCAACGATTGCTGCAATGGCGTACAAGTATAACGTTGGCCAACCGTTCGTATATCCACGTAACGACTTGAGCTACGCAGAAAACTTCCTTCACATGATGTTCTCTGTGCCAGCTGAAGACTACAACGTCAGCCCTGTACTTGCTAAAGCAATGGATCGTATTTTCATGCTTCACGCAGATCACGAGCAAAACGCGTCAACTTCAACAGTTCGTCTTGCTGGCTCTTCAGGTGCAAACCCTTACGCGTGTATCGCGGCAGGTATTGCATCACTTTGGGGCCCTGCACACGGCGGCGCAAACGAAGCATGTTTAACTATGCTTGAAGAAATTGGTTCTGTTGATCGTATTGACGAGTACGTTGCAAAAGCAAAAGATAAGAACGATCCGTTCCGTCTAATGGGCTTTGGTCACCGCGTTTATAAAAACTTTGACCCACGCGCGACAGTAATGCGTCAAACGTGCCACGAAGTACTTAAAGAGCTAAACATTCAAGATCCACTGCTTGACGTAGCAATGAAACTTGAACAGATCGCCCTAGAAGACCCTTACTTCATTGAGAAGAAACTATACCCGAATGTAGACTTCTATTCTGGTATCATTCTTAAAGCAATCGGTATTCCAACAAGCATGTTTACGGTTATCTTCGCGATGTCTCGTACTGTGGGCTGGATTTCACACTGGAACGAAATGCTTTCTCAACCAGGACACAAAATTGGTCGTCCGCGTCAGCTTTACAAAGGCTACACGTCTCGCGACTACAAAACACAAAACGACAGATAATCTCGTTATTGTGTTTGAAAAGGCCGCTTAATGCGGCCTTTTTTGTTTTAATATCGCCGCGTATTCGTTAGAATCGCGCTGCTCAATTAACTCAGGTACGTTATGACTGACATCCAATCTCTGCGCAACGACTTTCCAATTTTGAACAAACAACTTGATGGACAGCCGCTTTGCTATCTTGACTCTGCTGCAACTGCGCAAAAACCGAACAAAGTCATTGATGTCATAAAAACTTTTTATCAAGATGAGAATTCAAACGTACATAGAGGTTTACACACGCTTAGTGAAAACGCCACTGTTCGCTACGAAAGTGCCCGAGAAACAATTGCCAATTTTTTAAATGTTGAAACACGAGAAATCGTATGGACCAGCGGCGCAACTGAATCACTAAACTTGGTGGCTCATGGCCTGAGTGCACGCTTAAATTCAGACAGCGTCATTGCCATCAGTCCCTTTGAACATCACGCTAACATAGTGCCTTGGCAAGAAGCTTGTCAACGTACAGGCGCAACTTTGCTGGTGTTACCTATGTTAGACGGCGTCCTCGATGAGCAAGGCGCTATTGCGATGTTAAAGCAGCATAAACCTGATGTGTTAGCAATGGGCCATGTTTCAAACGCACTTGGGAATATTCATCCAATTGAGTCGCTCATTTCGGTTTGCAAGGCCTTAGGTACCATCACGGTTATCGACGGCGCACAGTCTTTACTGCATTTGAGACCTGATCTAAAGGCGCTGGAATGCGACTTTTATGTTTTTTCAGCTCATAAAGCGCTTGGACCAACAGGTGTCGGCGGACTTTATGGTAAATACCAGCAACTAAATGCGCTCCCCGTATACAAAACCGGCGGCGAAATGATAAAAGAAGTGAGTTTCGAGCGATCCAGTTATAGAGAGGCACCTAGCAAGTTTGAGCCCGGCACTCCCAATATTTCTGGCGTTATCGGATTTGCCGCAGCGATAGATTATGTAAACGAGATTGATCCCAGTGCACTTCAACGTTATGAGCAAGCGCTCTATCACTCCCTTTTAGCAAAGCTAAGACAGATTGAAGGCATCACGGTTTATGGCGATACACAAAACAATGTTGGCGTCGTCAGTTTTAACTATAAAAACGAACACCACTACGATCTTGCCACACTACTCAATACATACGGCGTAGCAGTCAGAAGCGGACACCATTGTACTCAGCCGCTAATGAAAATGCTCAAGGTTAATGGAACAGTACGTGCAAGTTTGGCTTTTTATAATAACCAAGACGATATTGAGCATTTTATTAATGCGTTAAGTGCCACAATAGAATTATTAGATTGAACTTATGAATATTGAACATATCACAAAAAAATTATCTGAAAGTCATGGCTGGCAAGCCAAGTATCGTGAAATTATGCTGCTAGGTAAACAACTTCCAACTCTTCCTGATGCACTGAAAGTCGACTCAGCGTTAGTGTCAGGCTGTGACAGTAAAGTTTGGCTCTATCTGGACTTAGATGAAAGCGCGCAGCAGCTCGTACTTATTGCTGACTCAGATACGCGTATTGTCAAAGGATTACTTGCAATCATCATTGCAGCGTACGCAGGTAAAACGCCAGAACAAGCAAACCAGTTTAATGCTTATGAACTGTTTGAGTCGCTTGGATTAATTGCTCACCTAAGCCCATCTAGAGGTAATGGTATACGTGCGATTGTTGAACAGATCCAAGTGCAGGCGGAGATATTAAAATAACGTGATATAAGGTGCTCAAACGAGCACACTTATTCGCTGCTTTTGCTTTGTTTATCTAGGTACTTACGTATTGCTTTGGACGCCGCAAAAAACCCAAAACTCCCAGTTACCATAGTTGCAGAGCCAAACCCGGTCGCGCAGTCCATGTTTTTCCCACCTTCAGCTTGTTGCTTTGCTTTGCACACGGTGCCATCGGTACTTGGATAGACGAGCTGCTCTGTGGAATACACGCAATCGACGCCAAATTTACGTTTTGGATTATCGCTAAAGTTGTATTGTTTTCTGAGAATATAACGTACTTTTGCCAGCAGCGGATCATGGGTCGTCTTTGCCACATCCCCATATTGGATCTGACTCGGATCGGTTTGACCACCGGCACCACCTGTGATGATCACCGGTATTTTATTGCGCTTACAATGCGCGATTAGCGCCGCTTTCTCTTTAACCGCGTCGATACAGTCGATAACATAATCAAAGCCTTGAATGTAGTTTCTAATGTTATCTAACATCAGAAAATCATCGATCAGGGTAACTTCACAATCTGGGTTAATCGCAAGACAGCGATCTCGCATTGCTTCAATCTTTTGCATCCCGATACTTTCGCTATGAGCATGTAACTGACGGTTAATGTTGGTTACACAAATATCGTCCATATCGATAAGCGTTATTTTACCTATACCCGTTCTCACTAGCGCTTCTACAGCCCAACTGCCAACGCCACCAATACCAATGACACAAAAGTGTGCTTTACTTAATGCTGCTAACTCGGCGTTACCGTATAACCGACCAATGCCGCCAAATCTCAGTTCTCTATTCGAATCAGTCATGTTACCACTCTAATTGACTTGGATTTTGCCAACTTGCAAAGATTTCATGTGCCAATAAATGGCCAAATGCACCATCATCTTCAGGCGCCGCTTGATAGTGTTGATGGTTACCTTGCCACTCAAATTCAAGGCAAAATGCGTGAAGATACGTTCTATCTGCAGGCTCTCCACTATAGGCTAAATCACCTAAAATTGGCGCACCGATGCTTTTTAGTGCCACCCGAATTTGGTGTGTTTTACCGCTAAACGGTTTAACGATACAAGCGCGTAGGTTGGTCGCAACAGAGCATGAATAAAATCGAGTCACCGCAGGATTTAGCTTAGTTTTAACCAGTTTATAGGTGCCTCTACGCGACTTAGCCATATCACCTTTTATCCAGCCTTGCTTTTTCTTCGGTTTAGCACTAACTAACGCCAGGTAAAATTTGTCTATTTTCCGGGTGGAAAACAGGCTCGTCAGCTGCTTTGCAGCCTCGCTAGACTTCGCTAAAAGGATGAGTCCCGATGTGACTTTATCGAGGCGGTGAACCGCAAATAAGGGATAACCTAGTTGCTCCGTGAGTAAGGCAACAAAACCTGCACCGTCCTCACTATGGAAGCTCACACCTTGAGGTTTGTATGCAACTACATAGTCTGCCTCGTCTGCAATGAGCTTAAACTTTTCCATTCAGTATCTCTTGAACTCGTGCCAAATCTTCGGGAGTATCTACTCCTGCATGCACCGGCTTAGCCGCTTTCGCGACCTTAATTTTGTATCCATGATACAGCACACGTAGCTGCTCTAGTGACTCTTGCACTTCTAGCGGTGAAACACTTAGCGATAAATAGGTTTGAATAAAGCCCGCACGATAGGCATATATGCCAACATGACGTTTAAAATGGCTCACTGGAATGCTATTTTTGTCGAGCGTTAACATGCTGTCACGCTGAAACGGAATAGACGAGCGAGAGAAATACAGTGCGTTGTCTTGAATATCAGACACCACTTTCACAGCATGCGGGTTTAACACCTCTTCTACATCTTCTACATCAACGCATAGAGTCGCCATCGGTGCATCAGAATGATGCAGTAGTGCTGCCACTTGTGCTATGTTATCAGGCTCTAGCAGTGGCTCATCACCTTGTACATTGACCACCAAGGTTTGTTCGTTCAGCCCCAGTTGTTCAACAACTTCGGCGAGTCGCTCAGTACCAGATTGGTGATCTTCACGCGTCATGAGCACGTTATCAGTGAAGCCTTGTGCTGCCTCAAATACCGCACTGTGATCGGTTGCGATATAAACCGCTGCAGCGCCAGATTGAATAGCCTGTTCGTAAACACGCTGGATCATTGGTTTGCCGCCGATATCAGCAAGCGGTTTACCAGGCAACCGGCTTGAAGCATAACGCGCCGGAATAACGACTACGAATTCCACTGCTCAACCTCATCGCTGCTCAGCTCGCGCGCTTCGTTTTCCAATAACACAGGAATATCATCTTTAATTGGATACGCTAGCTTGGCTGCTGTGCTGATCAACTCTTTGTTTTCTTTGTCATATCTTAATTTGCCTTTACATACTGGGCAGGCAATTATTTCTAGTAATTTGGTATCAAAGGCCATGATAAATCTCTTTCTTTTTAAGTAAATTTAATACCGCTTTTTCAAGCGCTGATGTAGGTTTGGCATCTACTTTGAGGTAATACCAATTATCTTTTGCAAATGTGCGACACTTTACCGCATCTTTCTCTGTCATAAAAATAGCGCCGTTTTCAATTTGCGAGAAGTCGGACGCTTGGTATGGATGATGGTCCGCAAAATGTAGACTTTCACTCAGAACAATCCCTCTATCTCGTAGCGTATTTTCAAATCGCGCTGGATTGCCGATAGCACAGACTGAAGCGCCAGCCATTTCTATATTGGATGCTGGACTATCATCTGTCACACGAAAAAACCCAACCGCCTCTAACGTGTATGAATAACTCTCGCATCCACCATTATATATGGCAAGATCGACACTATGGATACGCTTAGGTAATTCCCTAAGCGGCCCTGCTGGCATCCACAAGCCATTCCCAAAGCGTCGCTCAGCATCAACAATACAAAACTCAATATCTCGTGCCAATTTATAGTGCTGTAGCCCATCGTCGCTGACGATGATGTTTACATCGCTATTATCCAATAATTTCTCGATACTAGCTTGTCTATCAGCACCTATCATCACTGGGCATTTCAACCGTTTGGCGAGTAAACAAGGTTCATCACCGCCCTCTTCCGTTGAGGTCGCTGCAGTGACCAAAAACGGGGTTGAACTGGGTTTCGCACCGTAGCCTCGACTGATCACACCAACCTTAAAACCAAGCTTTTCAAGAAAAGGGACTAACCAAAGCACAAATGGCGTTTTGCCATTACCGCCCACACTGATGTTACCGACAATAATAACCGGAACAGGCGAGCGGTACGCGGGGCAAAAACCGAGTTTATAAAGCCCCTTTCTCACCAAGCTAATAAGTCCAAATAACAGGCTTAGCGGAAGCAATAATAGTGTTAGTAGTCCCGGTTTTTTATACCAACTTTGCTCTATTTTTGATGCCATTTATTGCTCACCAAACTGCATTTTGCAAAGTGCATGATAAACCCCTTCCTGCGCGACCAATTCAGCATGCTTGCCTTGTTCGATGATCTTGCCTTTATCTAGCACATAGATGCAGTCACAACGCTCGATTGTCGATAACCGATGGGCAATTACTATGGTTGTTTTATCAGCCATCAGCTCTTCCAACGCTTGTTGGATCAAACGCTCAGATTCTGTGTCTAATGCTGATGTGGCTTCATCTAAAATAAGGATAGGTGCATCTTTTACAATAGCACGCGCGATGGCGATACGTTGTCGTTGTCCGCCAGAAAGCATCACGCCATTTTCACCAACAACAGTATTTAGGCCCTCAGGAAGATCTTTAACAAATTCCCAGACGTGGGCTTGTTTTACGACTTTTTCTAGGGCTTCTTGCGATAAGGGTTGCTTTAACGAGTACATTATATTGTTTGCAATGGTGTCATTAAACAACACCACTTGCTGCGACACGATGGAAAACTGCGCGCGTAAATCCGCAAGCTGGTAATCATTTATGTTCGTGCCGTCTAACTCAATACTGCCCGCTTCAATATCATAGTAACGCGGTAATAGATTAGAAATCGTTGATTTTCCTGAGCCACTTCTACCAACCAACGCAATACTCTGCCCGGCTTTGATTTCAAGGTTTAATGACTCAATTACCGGATCGTTTTTAGATGGATAAGTAAAGGTTAAGTCTTTGACTTGTAGGTTACCTTGAGCACGAGATAAAGACTGAGTGCCAGTGTCTTTTTCTTTTTCTAGATCAATCACCGCAAACACACTTTTCGCCGCAGAGATCCCGCGTTGCAGGTCACTATTTACATTGGCAAGTTGTTTTAAAGGACGCAGCATCATCATCATAGAGGTGATCAAAGTGACAAAGGTGCCCGATGAAATTTTATCTACCATAGAAGGCATCGCGACAATCGCGAGTATCACCGCCATTGCGCTCGCCGCTATGATTTGGATGATAGACACGCTCAGCGCTTTAGTCGCGTCCATTTTTACGCGTTGCTGGCGATTATGATTATTAACTTTAGCAAAGTGAGAGATGGTTTTATCTTGACCACCAAAGCCATGAATAACTTTATGACCCGCCATCATTTGCTCAGAGCTTTTCGTCACTTCTCCCATCGCATCTTGAATATTCTTGGAGATTTTCTTAAAACGCTTAGACACCACAGTAACTATCACCGCCACGATTGGTACCACAACTAAGAAAATGAGCGATAGCTGCCAACTTGCATAAAACATCGTGATAAGTAAGAAAAATACAAATGCACCTTCACGGATCAGCACTTGAAGCGCCTTAGTGACGGCTTGCTGTACCTGCTCAGTATCAAAAGTGATTTTTGATATCAATTCACCATTAGAATGTTGATCATGAAACGACACTGGTAGATACAACATATGTTCAAATAGTTGCTGACGCAAAGCACGCACAACCTGAGACCCAACATAAGACAAGCAATACGATGCCATATAGTTAAAGATACCGCGTCCAATAACTAACGCGATGACAACAAAGGGAGCCAGTTTTAGTACATCGCGATTCCCTGCAGTGAGGCCCTCATCGATAAACGGATCCATTAGCGCAACGAACGAAGCGTCCATCGCAGCGTACCCTATCATGCCAATTACTGAAAATATGGCAGCGAGTTTAAAGTCTTTTACATAGCTAAATAATCTAGCGTAAATCTGCTTGTCGGTTGGTTGCATTGCCAGCCTCTACTTTTCTATATGGCATTATTGTAACTTTCAAATCGTTAAAACTGAATGGATTATCTGAGAAACCAGTAATTTTCCACTTCCCGAGCTCGTTCAACTGTAATTTCTTGAGCAAAAATTGAGATCTTTATATGGCCATCTAAGGCGGTATCCAATAGTGTGCTCCCTACTCTTTGGTATCTTTCAATCACTTTCTCATTGGGAATTTTCCAAGGCGAATAAAAGGCACGAGAAAATATCGCAATATCTGGGTCAACCGCTTGAATAAACTGCTCGCTCGAAGAGCTGCCACTACCATGGTGTGGAACCAGTAATATATCGGCCTTGAGTGCATCTTTTTCGAGGTTAAGTAACTTAGTTTCAGTGACTTTCTCAATATCTCCTGGTAATAAAAGTGTAAACTGCCCATCAGAGATACTAACTACACAAGAATTATTGTTGTCATTGTTCGACATTTCTTGAGGCCAGATCACTGATATGTCTAGCCCTTGAAATTGATGTGTTCCAAGCACACAGCTATCAGCAGCGCTTGCAGGGTGAAAACGCTGTAACGATTTCCCGCCATCAAAGGCAACGAGGTCGTCAACGCCACCATTATGGTCACCATCGTTATGACTAATGATGGTATCTTGTAGCGTAATTCGATTATTCAAAAGATAGGGTTTGATCACAAACTCAAACATTGAAAAATAGCCAAAATATTTGGCCCCCACATCATAGAGCAGCCCTTTGTTATTACGAGAAACTAACACAGCGGTTCCGTGACCGACATCAAAGACATCGATTTGCCATAGCGGAGAGGCTCGAAACAAATACTGAACGAGGAAAAATACTATCGGTAGTAAACCAAAATAATTTCTGAATAAAAACAGCAGCAAAGCACTTAAGTAGCTGGTTATGAGAAACATGTACGAAACGCTGGGTATATCTACCCAAGTTAGTGGAGCGCTTTGCAACAGCTCAAACAGAACCACTAACCCACTATCAACTAGATGAAGTGGAAGTTGCCAACCAATAGCGTGCAACGCAGTAACATGAAGCAGTAGTAGCGGAAATACAACGGCAGAAATCAACGGGATCACCATGATATTCGCAGCCAATGAAATGATGCTCGCACCAGAAAAGAAATACAGATTGAGTGGCAACAGACAGATAAATAACGCAAGCTGCAACTTAATTAACGCAAGCAGTTTCGCACCTAAACCTCGGCCAACTTTTTTCACTAACGTTACGATGATAGCTACCGCAAAAAAGGAATAATATAAACCTGGATTGAGTAGTGAGAACGGGTCTACCACCAAGACGATTGTCAACGCAGCCGTTAACACCTGAAGTGCTTTAAGGCGCACGGCAAAGAGGTAACAGGCAACCCATACCATTGCCATGATCACAGCTCGAGTCGCCGATACACTGTAGCCGCAGAGAATGACGTACCCAAAACACAACAGTAACGCAAAAACTAAACACCACTGATGCAAGTTGTCTGCTTGGGAGATTATTACCGGGATACAATACAGCACGACTTTTATCAGCAAAAACGCGATGGCAAATACCATTCCGATATGAAGCCCTGAAATCGCTAACAGATGGCTCAAACCAAGACTTCTAAATTGTTTTTTGTTTTCGAAGTCGACTTTGCTTGTATCGCCTGTTAATAAAATATAATACAGCCAAGCATAGCTGAGCCCATTGAGCTTTTTATCTATGAATAAGCGGTAATTATCTCGCCACGTAGTGTCCTTCACTAACAAATTGATTGTTTTGATACTGCCCTTGAAATACATATGTTTTCTAAACGCATGCAGTTCAGCGTTAAAAAGTCCGATATTAACTCGGCTACGATAACGCTTAAGTTTCACCGTAAATTCAATGTGGTCACCAACTGTCAACATAGGCGTTGATGAATCACGATAAAGCTTTGCATTTACAGTACGCCAACGCGCAAACTGGTAGCCGTCAACTTGCTCTAGCTGTACCTTTAACGCTTCACCAATCACAGAATTATCAACCTCAATAACTTTACCCGAAGCAGTAACAAGCTGCGATTGCCAAATTTCTGGTATTTTTAGCTGATAAAAAACAAAGTAATGACTAAGAACAATGGAAATCCCTAAAATAAATCCTGCCAATATAGGACAAAAAAGCTTAGAATAGCGGCCCATGAAGTAGAGGAATATGCTTATTGCGGCTAATCGCCAATTGTCGAGAAGAAATACCGCACTGAAGCAACCCAGAATTATTCCAAAACATATCAGAATCCAAGTAGATGGCAGCTGCAAATGGCGAAAAAAACGATTCAACGCTTTTTACCTGATCATAATAAAATCAAACAACAGAAATCATTAAAAATCTTTGGTAAGTTACTGCATGATGCCAACCTCTGGCATTTAAACCGGCGCTCAGCACGTGGCGCATTCTCGGTGGGGCTATTTTTCGCATTCATCCCTGTTCCTTTTCAAATGGTACTGGCAGCGGCACTTGCGATTCCATTTCGCGTTAACTTGCCTTTGTCTATTGCTCTCGTGTGGATCACCAACCCACTCACGATGCCGCCTATATTTTATTGCTCATACTTAGTCGGTGTATTTGCGCTTGGCCAAGAACAACAACCATTCCATTTTGAGGCGAGTTGGGAATGGCTTGCACAAAGCCTAACAACGATTGGGCCTGCATTTATCGTCGGCTCTTTGATCTGCGCAACACTTGCCGCCATTATCGGCTTTTTCGGTATCGATTACCTATGGCGACGCTCAGTGAATAAAGCGTGGCAAAGCCGCGGCCAAGGCTAATACCAGTATAGTTAAGATTGGTACCGGTTGAATTAAATATCGAATTGAATTTGCGAATATTTCTTTTCAAACACAAAAAAAGCCCTTCCGGGCTTTTTTATCGTCTAAATTGTAATTTAGGCTTTACGACGCCTTCTCAGCGCCACTAGTGGTAACGCGAGTAAACTAAGCCAAGACCAGCTTGCAGATTGACGCTCATATGTTTCTGCCTCAGGTGGTGTACAGTTTTCTGGTTCACCAGAAATTGGGGTAAGTAGAACAGGTAAACTTACCGACTCATACTCAGTCTCGCCCTTACTGTCCTTCTCAATTTCACCCAACGTATTGCGTCTTTCAACCGTTTTGGTCGCAATCGCATATATCTTGTTGTCATCAGTGATCTTCACAGCTTCTGCAATGGTGTAAGGGAAAGAATCGTTCTTACAAGGAAGAAGTGAGTTTATATTCACTAGTTTTTCTGCGCCAATTTCATATAAAAACGCTTCGCGACGACGGTTAGAACCACTCTTTTCTGTAACACCTTGACCTACAACAAAGCCATTATTGTTGATATCTGTGATTGCTGTCGCCGAACCCTCGAAGTATGCAGGCATTTCTTTGAACTCAGCGGTATTCTCATTAAAATAAAAACCTGTTGAGTCATAATCTCTTGAGCCATTCGATGAACGACCAAACATACCAACAATAATCCCATTATTATTTACATCAACCGCTTGGCTGTATTCGATATAACTCTCAACTTCTTTGATGCGCTTAATTTCACCATCTTTATAATAAACAGCTTGTCCATATGGCAATAAATCATTATTACTTTGACGGCGCACTCGGGACTCACCAACAGTTAAGCCGCCCGCATTAGTTGCCAAAGCCAAGCTTGAATAGGCTCGATCATCATCTTCATCTGGTGTAAAACCAAGCCCAAGATCGGTTGCACTGACTAAGTTAAAATCGTTATCAAACGTCCACTTGTAGGCTCGAGTATGATATGGCGAGGTCAACCTTTGAATACACACATCGACTGGCTCATCCACACCATCACAACTGTCTTCTATATTTTCTGTTGTTCTTTGCGATAACGAAGTTGAACTTTGTCCCACAACAATATAGCCGCCATCAGCGGTTTGTTTGATATCAGTGGCAAGAGAAAGGCCACCATATTCTGTAAAGGCAGGCTCTAACCTAATTTTCTCTCCAGCTGGTGTAACTAAAATACCTTTATTTCGCCAATCACGTACAAAATAAGTTTCTTCTTCTGTTTCACCCTCAGGAGTAAAAGTTATCTTTTTAAAGGGTGCAGAACCCCAGCCCACTATTGTCCCGTCTTCTGCGATGCTTGTAAGATAGTTAGTGACTGAGCGAGTGAGTCCTTCGTAATCAGGAGATTGTTCATCAAATACCACAAACTCTTCTGCGGTATTGTTGTTATATGTCAAAGAAATTGCTCTTTCAATTCTTTGATACTCTTGGCTAGCTACTCTACTTGAATTCATGACATAAGACAGCATAAATGCATGAGCTTGAGCATTCGTATTAGCTGCATCATTGTTTTGAATATCTTCTAGTGTGAAGGTGATTTCTTCTTCGATCAGCTCGTACTGCTTTTTTGTACTGTCGTAATAATTTTTGAGTGTTGAATCATCGAAGTCGATATACGACACATCAATCTTTACACCAAATAAATTGGAAGCGTGACCAATCACGTCTCCAGCTTCATTGGCATCCGACACGTAGCTATATTTGCTATTATCATGTCTTGGTAATTCAGTTAACTGATAGGTGGCAGCGGCCGCCTGTTGTGAAAGGGCTACGGCGACACTCGCGGCTAAAAGTTTAAATTTCATTTTAATCCTTACTGCTGATTCTGTAATGCTTCTAGTTCTTCCCAGCGTTCAAACGCGGCTTCCAGCTTCGACTCTAGCTCAGTCAAATGGTTCAATGCCTTGTGGGTCGTTTCTTGATCTTGTTTAAAGAAGTCTGGATCGCTGACCAGTGTTTGTTGTTTGTTCACTGCCTCTTCAAGTTCCTCTACTTTACTGGGCAACGACTCTAATTCAAGTTTTAATTTGTAACTCAGCTTATTTGAACGAGCAGGCGCAGCTGCCTTTTTAGTCTCGGCCTGTTGCTGCTTTTCTTGATGAACCTTTTGTGCTTCTTTCTTTTGCTGCTCTCGTCTTTGCTGATACAGCTCAAAGTCACTATAGCCGCCAACAATTTCCGTCACTAGGCCTTCGCCTTCGAATGCCCAAACACTGCCACAGGTATTATCGATAAACTCTCGGTCGTGGCTGACGACTAGCACCGTGCCTTGGTATTGGTTTAAGATTTCTTCAAGTAACTCAAGCGTCTCAATATCCAAGTCATTGGTCGGCTCGTCCAGCACAATAATATTTGAAGGCTTAAGGAAGAGCTTTGCTAGCAATAAGCGGTTTTTTTCACCGCCTGATAATGCCTTTACAGGGGTTCGAGCTCTCGCTGGCGGAAATAAAAAGTCTTGCAGATAGCCAAGCACATGACGCGAGCGGCCGCCCATCATCACTTCTTGCTTACCTTCTGCGACATTATCCTGCACGGTTGCTTCTTCATCCAATTTTTCACGGTATTGGTCGAAGTACGCAACTTCCAAATTCACGCCTTGTTTTACGCTGCCTGCGTCAGGTTTAATATCACCAAAAAGCATTTTTAACAGCGTAGTTTTACCTGCTCCATTAGGACCGACCAAGCCAATACGGTCACCACGCATCACCAGCGTTGAAAAGTCCTTCACAATGCATTTATCTTGGAATGCTTTGTCTAAATGTTTCGCTTCAAAGACCAGCTTACCGGAACGATCCGCCGTCTCGATGTTGAAATCTGTCTTACCTTGTTGCTCGATGCGTTGCTTGCGCTCAACACGAAGCGCTTTTAGTGCTCGCACACGCCCTTCGTTACGGGTTCGCCGGGCCTTGATCCCTTGTCTTATCCAGGTTTCTTCTTCGGCAAGCTTTTTATCAAACAAGGCATTCTGTTGCTCTTCCACTTTTAAATCATGGGCTTTTTGTTCTTGATATTGCGCATAATCTCCAGGGTATGAAACCAACTTGCCACGGTCTAAATCTAAAATTCGAGTCGCCATTGCGCGAATAAAGGCACGGTCGTGAGAGATAAACACGATCCCCCCTTTAAACTCTTTCAGAAATTGCTCAAGCCATATAACACTTTGCATATCAAGGTGGTTAGTCGGCTCGTCGAGTAGCAACAAGTCTGGATCGCTCACCAACGCCTTGGCCAGCGCGACTTTGCGTAGCCAGCCACCTGAGAGTTCTTCTAGGCGCATATTCGCATCTAATTGCAACTGGCTAAGCACTTGCTTGATCCTTGACTCAAAACGCCACGCATCTTCGCTTTCCAATCGCTGAGTCAAGCGCTCAAGCGAGGTCATCAGTTTATCTGACTGGCTGGTTTGTAGTTTTTCACTCACTTCATGAAATTCAATGAGCAGCTCAGCAACATCAGGTAAACCGTTCGCAACATAATCAAAGACCGACCCATTTGCGCCCTTTGGTGGGTCTTGTTCTAGCCTTGAAACTTTTAATCCACCAACACGGTTGATTTCACCATCATCAAGTTGAACTTGATCATCAAGTACTTTCAGTAACGTTGATTTACCGGCTCCATTTCGGCCCACAATACAAACGCGCTCGCCTGATTCAATAACGGCATCAGCTTGGTCAAGTATAGGGTGTGAACCAAAAGCCAGTTGGGCTTTAGCAATTCGAATGAGATCCATATTAGTCTATAAATTCTTGTAGTTGTTGTTGAGTAAAAGGCCAGCCAAGTTCCTGACCTGTCTCGCCTTTTTTAATCACTGGAATTCTATATTGATATTCCGTCATCGTCTCTTCACTATCGACGATATCGACTAGTTCAATTTCGGCTTCAGGCAAAAATTGAATTAACATCGCCAACGCTTCTTCACAAAGATGACAACCATCGGTGTGGAATAAGGTACATTTAATCATGACGGATCAACCAGCTGTTGTGAATTTGCTTGTTACGCTTAAAATCCAAAGACAAAGTTTGTGATGAGTATTCCTCAGCGGTTAGGCCAAGTGCCGCAAGTCCTATTTCATCGATTTTAAATCCGCGTTTGTTGTTAGAAAACAGCAGTACACCATTCGGAGCTAATATCTTCTTTACCCAACCAAATAGTTTTAAATGATCTCTTTGTACGTCAAATGCGTCAGACATACGTTTAGAGTTAGAGAATGTTGGTGGGTCTAAGAATATCAAATCATATTGGCCAACTGCTCTTTCAAGCCATTTTAAGCAATCCGCTTGCTCAAATCTGAAACGTGGATTCTTCAAACCATTTAGCTCAAAGTTTTCTTCAGCCCATTTTAGATAGGTCTTTGACATATCTACCGTGGTAACAGATTTAGCACCGCCAACTGCGGCGTGCACAGAAGCACTACCTGTGTATGCAAATAGATTCAACACCCGCTTATCTTTCGAATGTTGCTGAATAAACTTGCGGGCTAAGCGGTGGTCTAGGAATAGACCTGTATCAAGATAATCAAATAGGTTAACCTTGAACTTAGCACCGTACTCTTCTACTACCTCAGTGCGGTTTTGCTTGTCCAGGGCCTTGTATTGCTCTTGACCTTTTTGGCGCTTTCTTACTTTTACCGCGATGTTTAGCGGGTCGATATTCAGCTGCTCGGCGGTCAGTGTGATCACGTCTTGCAAACGTTTTTGCGCAACGCTATCGTCAATTTCTTTTGGCGCTTTGTATTCAAAGATGACTGCGTTGTCGTTATATACATCAACCGCAACATTGTACTCAGGAATATCCGCGTCATAAACACGATACGCGTTAACGTCCTCTTTTTTCAGCCAAGATTTTAAGCCTTGCAGGTTTTTCTTCAAACGGTTGCCAAATGCAGTCGAGCCTTCAAAATTAAGCCCACTGCTCTGTTTATTTTGCTGTACCTGCATTTCATTCATTTCATACAAGTTAAGCAGCACGTCGAGCGGGCCATTTTTGAATTTATAAGATTTTTTACGCGCTAGTTTTAGCACTTTTAATAGGCTTTCTTCACTTGCAAGTAACGCCAAATTCCAGTCTTTATAGTGCTTTTTAAAGGCGATCCCCATATTGCGATATAGCGTAATAATTTCAGCCATACCACCTAGACGTTCACCATAAGGCAAGTTGCTCAGCACAGTACCGGGACGTTTAGCAGCAAGGCTAAGCTGATTGGCATCTTCAAACTTGAACTTAATATGTGACTCAACGCCTGCGCGCTTGGCATTACGCTCGGCAATTGACAGCACACGTTCATCGATATCACTACCGATCAGCCATAAGCTCTTTTGTTCTGGTTGTACATTTAATTGTGCTTTAAGCTCGGTGAACTTACTTTCACGAAAACTCGGCAGGCGTTTAAAGGCAAAATCTTTATTAAGGTTAGTCGGTAAACCAAGCGCCATAGAAGCCGCTTCAATCAATAACGTGCCAGAACCACAGCAAGGGTCAAAAAGCGGCTTATTGGTATCTTCAAGCCAGCCGCTACGTTTAACCAGCGCTGCCGCTAAATGTTCACGAATTGGCGCTTTACCTTGTTTGTCACGATAACCTCTATCAGATAAGCGAGGTCCCGAAAAATCGATATATAGCGCACAGCCTTGCTTAGATAATTTCGCTATGATGCGAATATCAGGTGTCTGTTTGTCAACATCTGGACGTTGTTCAAACAGGTCATTGAAATAGTCAACGATCCCATCCTTAACCACCAGACCAGAGAATTGCGTATTTTTAAGCGCATTATTCGTACCATTAAACTCTACTGCAAAGGTCTGCTTTGGACTAAACCAATCTTGCCATGCCTGAAAACGAACAAACTTGTAGAGAGAATCTTTGTCATTCACTTCTGGTTTGTCATCGATAAGCAACATCACGCGCGTTGCAAATCGTGTCATCATACAGAACTTTTGCACGTCTAGATTAGCGCCTGTGAACTTAACTGAACCAACGGTTTGCTTGTTTATTTCAAAACCAAACTCGGTTAATTCTTCAACCAGTAACTGCTCTACACCAATAGATGTCAATGCGATAAATTGCAATTTGAATACCCTTAAATTTCAACTGGGCGCAGTATAACACACAAGTTATCGTTAGTTATTAGTTGAGCTTGGTTGTATGGGGATAAATTACGTTAAAAATTTAGCAAGTTCAGAAAATCTAACTTATCTAGCGCGCTAATGTTCGAGTTCCTGCTTTGGTAATTTTGCAGTAAGTTATGGAGCTCCCCTTTTTCAAACCACACGCCACCACAGCACCCGCACTCACTAAAACTAGCTTCAAAGAGCGTATAGTCTTTAAGTGTATGACCATCATCAGGGCATAATTGTAAAACGTCACGCTCAACCAACGACCGCTTTGCAATAAAATCGATATAACTAAAGTGATAAGTATGTTTAATGGAATCAATAAATTTGCGCGGCAGCCAAATGGCACCGCATGACTGACATTGATAACCGCAATGTCCTTCAGCGTCGGCATAAGTTAGTTTTAATGTTTTATCGCAGAGGCAGCGCATTCTGTTCCCTAGATCAGCAAACAACTCAAATTAGGTACAGATTAATATAGGAAATAATTGCTGGTCAATAAAACGATAGGATGAACTTGGCTATGCGCTTTGATGAACTCGGTGTGTTAACACAAGAGGTGCTAACCGATCGTTCAGTACTTTTATCGCTTGAAATTGTTCAAGCTCTATTCCCTCATCAAGAATAAATTGCTCGTTCAGGCTTAAACAAAGACTTGATTGACCATCATGCTCGATAATTAGAAACTCGCCGCGGCTTAACTTGGAATTTAAACACACAACCGCCTCACTCACAGGTTCACCACCAAAGTATGGCTTAAAAAACCAGCTCTTTGCTTGCATCGGTTGTAAGTGAAATTTTGCCGCAGTTGCATTTAAAGCGATTTGGCAGCATCTGGGCTCATTCCAAACACCAAAACCGCAAAGGTAGGAAAATACACTCTGATAAAATTCAGCTTCGCTGAGACTAAAATTGGGATTAGCGGTTGAGTCTTCAGTAAGGTGGCGCAAACGAAAAGGCGTGCAAAGCTGAAGCTCGTCACCCAAATCAATTAACAACCTGTTCCTTTCTGTGCAGCGGATCCATTGCCACTCTTTTGAAGCTTGCAAAACTTCTCTCCCACCAACCAATTAGCTCAACTAGTAAGTGGGAGTATAACGCGAAAAACGCAATGATGAAATTTTTTATAATAACGTTTTGTTTTGGATCATTTGGTTATATGACCGATCCTTATAAGGACGAAACGATCTTTTTAACAAGCGCTGGCCCTTCATAAATAAAGCCTGTGTAGACTTGTACTAAATCTGCACCAGCTGAAAGTTTCTCTTTTGCAGATTCCGCACTGTCAATACCACCTACACCGATGATTGGTAGCTTACCGTCGGTAATACGCTTCAATTCGCTGACAACATGCGTCGATTTTTCACGAACAGGCCTTCCAGACAAACCGCCTGCTTCATTACCGTGCTCTAGGTTTTCTACCGCATTACGGGCTAATGTTGTATTAGTTGCAATAACACCATCGATACGATTATTAACTAACGATTCTGCGATCTGGGTTAACTGAACGCCATCAACATCTGGTGCGATCTTTACCAACATAGGCACTGACTTGTTATGCTTGGCGATCAGATCCATCTGTTCATTTTTCAGGCTTTGCAATAGATCATCTAGCGCCTCGCCATATTGTAGATCTCTCAGACCCGGTGTATTTGGTGAAGAGATATTCACGGTGATATATGAGGCATGCTCAAATACTTTTCTCATACAGTGAATGTAGTCATCTTTACCTTGCTCATTCGGTGTATCTTTATTTTTACCAATGTTGATCCCAAGGATCCCATCGTATTTTGCTGCTTTTACGTTGTTGACTAGGTAATCAACGCCCTTGTTATTGAATCCCATGCGATTAATAATCGCATTTGCTTCAGGTAGACGAAAGATCCGAGGCTTGTCGTTACCCGCTTGTGGTCTTGGCGTGACAGTCCCTACTTCAATAAAACCAAAACCCATTTGTGCAAATGCTTCGATACACTCGGCATTTTTATCAAGACCGGCAGCCAACCCAACTGGATTTTTAAACTCTAACCCTAGAAAATTAACCGGTTTGTCTTGAACTGATTGAGACCATGCAAGGCTCATTGGCGTATTCGCAAAGCGGCGCAGGTTGTTTAGGGCAAAATCGTGTGCCCACTCCGCATCTTTATTAAACATAAAACGACGCGCAAGATCGTAAAACATGGTAGCTCCTCAGTATTGGTAACGTAATCAACTTAGCTAAAATTACCCAAGCGTAACTTTAGCTAAATGGATTATGCCAATGGCTTTAGACAAAAAAATACCCCAGTCAAAGCTGGGGTATTGTAGCGATTTCTAGATTATTTGGAAGTATCGCAGTTATGGCTTAGTAACATTAGCTCACGAAGTGCAACTGAGAACTTAGCAAAGTCATGGCTTTGCGACGTCTTAAACTCAGTTAGCATTTGCTGCCAACGGTGTAGTAAGCCTGCTTGCTTATCCATCCACTGTTCAATCTGTTCATTGATATCACTGTCATCACCAGCAAAGCTGTTTAACACAACCTCTGACAACGAACGCTGTTGCCAATCCAGCTCTTCACGATATGAAGCACGAGCAAGCGCCTGCCAATGATTTGCAACAGGTTGAGCCGTGATTTGGTCAAGGAACCAATGTAGACCCATGTTTGCACCAAGCGTGAAGTAAGTATTAGACACAACACCGATCTTACGACCTGAGCTATGTGCAACTTCCGCTAAGTCCATAACCGAGAACAAGCTTGAAAGTGACACGATACGCAGTGCAATCTCAGCTGGTACACCTTGAGATTCAAGGTCACGTGCTTTATCAACGATCTGCTCGCTTTCATTTGCAACCATGTAGTTGTGTAGATTTGCACTTAAATCTTTAAATGTAGGTGCAAAGAACGCGATGGTTTGCTCGATAGTTTGAGACTTGTCACGGTGACGCAAGAACCAACGCGTTGCACGGCGAACCGTACGACGTAATTGATATAGCATTTCCGTTTGAACTGCCGCTGGGATCTTATTATCTAGCGCAGAAATCGCTGACCACGTTTCCTTCATTTCAAAAATTGCACTTGCAATTGAGTAGCAAACCGCAATTTCTGCATCCGTTGCACCTGTCTCTTCGTGCATACGAACCATGAAGTTTAGACCCATGTCGTTAACGATATTGTTTGCAAGTTTCGTTGCAATGATCTCTTTACGGAGCGGGTGATTATCCATCGCAGCATTGAAGCGCTCGCGCAGCGGTGCTGGGAATGAGTTCACTAGCAACTGACGGTAGTATGGATTTTCTGAGATCTCATCAACAACCAATGTCTCTTTTAATACCATTTTAGAGTAAGAAACCAATACAGATAGCTCAGGACGCGTTAGGTCTTTACCTGCCGCCGCACGCTCTGCTAGCTCTTCATCAGTTGGTAAGAATTCGATTGCACGATTTAGCTTGCCGTCTTTTTCAAGTGCATGGATAAAGCGTACTTTCTCTTTCAGCGTCGCTGGACCTTTAGACTTAGTAACCGAAAGCGTGTGCGTTTGACGGTAACAATCTTTCAGTACCAATTCTGATACTTCATCAGTCATTGAATACAGTAATTCGTTACGCTGCTTATTCGTCAATTCACCTTCAGCAACTAGGCCGTTAAGTAGGATCTTGATATTAACTTCATTATCCGAACAGGCAACACCACCTACGTTGTCGATAAAGTCAGTGTTGATACGACCGCCGTTTGATGCAAATTCGATACGACCCAGCTGAGTAGCACCTAAGTTACCACCTTCACCAAAGATCTTCGCACCAAGCTCACCACCGTTGATACGTAGCGCGTCGTTTGCACGGTCGCCTACTTCAGCGTCAGTTTCAGATTTAGACTTGATGTAAGTACCGATACCACCATTCCACAGTAAATCAACTGGCATCTTCAACAATGCTTTGATCAACTCGTTTGGTGTCATGCTCGATTTCTTAGTGCCTATCATCTTCTTCATTTCAGCGCTTAGCGTAATTGCTTTCGCTGCACGAGAGAAAATACCACCGCCCTCAGAAATTAGATCCTTATTATAATCTTCCCAGCTTGAACGTGGCAGATTAAATAGACGCTCACGCTCTACATACGAGCTTGCCGCATCTGGGTTTGGATCGATAAAGATGTGCATGTGGTTAAATGCCGCTTGTAAACGAATGTGCTTAGATAGCAGCATCCCGTTACCAAATACGTCACCACCCATGTCACCGATACCAACCGCTGTGAAATCAGTTGTTTGACAGTCAACGTCCATTTCACGGAAGTGACGCTTAACCGATTCCCAACCGCCTTTAGCAGTAATACCCATCTTCTTGTGGTCGTAACCAACTGAACCACCTGACGCGAAAGCGTCACCAAGCCAGAAGTTATAAGACTCAGCGATACCATTTGCGATATCAGAGAAAGTCGCAGTCCCTTTGTCCGCTGCAACAACTAGGTATGGGTCGTCTTCGTCGTGACGTACAACATCCACCGGCGGCACAATGTCACCATGTACGATGTTATCTGTGATGTCTAGTAGACCACGGATGAAGATCTTGTAACACTCTTGGCCTTCTTTGAAGAACGCTTCACGTTCAGTTGGAAGTTGTTTACAAACAAAGCCGCCTTTAGAACCCACAGGGACGATAACCGTATTCTTAACCTGCTGTGCTTTAACTAGGCCAAGTACTTCTGTGCGGAAATCTTCGCGACGGTCTGACCAACGTAGACCACCACGAGCCACTTTACCACCACGTAGGTGAACACCTTCTACGCGTGGAGAGTATACGAAGATTTCAAACGCTGGTAATGGCAATGGCATATCTGGCACTGCGCTTGGCTGGATCTTGAATGACGTGTACGACTTATTCGTGCCATCAGCTTCTTTTTGATAGAAGTTAGTACGCAGCGTTGCATTGATCATATCAACGTACAGACGAATGATACGGTCATCATCTAGATTCGCTACGTTTTCAAGCTCTAGGTAGATAGCATCAACAACCTTCTGAAGTGCCTTTTCAGTGGCAACTTTCTTCGGTGCAAACTTCTTCACGAATAGATCAACGATCATCGCTGCAATGTGCGGGTAGCGGTCAAATGTATTCTCGATGTAAGACTGCGAGAACGTCACACCAATTTGGCGCATGTATTTAGCATATGCGCGTAGGATAGATGCTTCACGACCAGTTAGACCACCTAATAACACTAAACGGTTGAAACCATCGTTTTCTAGGCGGTTATTCCACACATTAGTCAATGCCGCACGGAAACGTGCTGATACTTTGTCAAAATCAGTGATCCCTTTGCTGTCGATAAGCATAGAGAAATCCATGATCCAGTTTACTTGACCATCAGTCGTCTTCACCGCGTATGGTGTTTCACCAATAACACGTAGGCCAAAGTTCTCAAGCATTGGCATCACGTCTGATAAGTGAATAGGCTCTGCTTTATGGAACAGGCTCAAACGAACAAGTTGTGACGTTGCTTCTTCCTGAGGTCTGTAGAATAGCATCTCAAGTTTGTTGTCGTCGTTTAGTTGCTCTAGCTTTTCGATGTCTACGACTGCTGCGCTTGGCAACACTTGGTCTTTATAAGCAGACTGGAAGGCATTCGTATATTTACGGTTTAACTCGTTACCACGAGACTCCCCCGTTCTTTCAAGAAGTGCAGATTGTAGCTTGTCTTCCCAAGTACGAGCGGCTTCTACCAAGTTATTTTCGATTTCTTTCACGTTGTAATCTATGTTGTTGTCATCAACACGCACGATGTAATGCGTACGCGCTAGTGTTGATTCAGAGAAAAAGGTGGTGAACTCTACTTTGTCGCTAGACTTAAATGCACGGCCTAGCAGTTGTTGAGTTTCACGGCGTAACGCTGTGTTGTATCTCTCTCTTGGCACATAAACCATACAAGAGAAGAAACGACCATACACATCCTTACGCACAAATAAGCGACACATGTCACGCTCTTGAGTTTGTAGAACGCCCATTGCCACTTCAAGTAGCTCGCTTTCGCGTGCCTGTACTAACTCATCACGTGGATAGGTTTCAAGAATGTTGAGTACCGCCTTGTATGCATGTGTGCCTTTGGCAAAGTCACATTGCTCCATGATACGGTTAATTTTACTCTTAAGTACCGGAACATCTACCGCACTGTTGTTGTAGAAGCTAGAAGAGAACAAGCCAATGAAACGGTCTTCACCAATCACGTTACCTTCATCATCAAAACGCTTGATACCAACATAGTCGATATACGCGGGTCTATGAACGCGTGAAAGTGAATTTGTCTTAGTTAAGATCAACAAGTTGTTACTGCGTGCTTCTTTGCGCGCAACTTCAGGCAGTTCAGACAATAAACGACTGTGGTCATCACCTGAGTTTTTCATCAGGCCTAGACTTGTGCCTTCAACTGGCTTCAGTTCATAGTCACCTTGAACTGGAGTCAAATCATATTGGCGGTAGCCCATAAAGGTAAAGTTGTCGCTAACCAGCCAGTCTAAAAACTCGACGGCTTCAGCAACTTCTTCTTTCGAACAACTATAATGACGGGTCGGCAGCTCTTTACTTACGCTCACCAATTTATCGCGAATTGGTAGCCAATCAGCAACCGCAACAGAAACATCATTTAAGACAGATTCAAGCTCAGCTGTAAAATCAGCGATCACCGAATCATCTGTTTGCCTGTCGATTTCGATAAAAAATACGGTCTTAGTAGACGTAGATTCTTGTTCTGCTTTTAAGTTAGAAACCGCGGTGATTGCACCAGCATCGTTTCTTTGTAACTTAAGTGGAGAATGAAGTAATAGGTGAGAGACTATGTTTTTGCGATTCATCGCCATGCGCACTGAATCAACCAAAAACGGCATATCTTTAGCGATTATCTCGACAATCGTATGCGATGATTGCCATCCATCCTTTGCAACCTCAGGATTAAAAACGCGAATGACGGCATCGTCAGACTTGTTTTTATCAAGGGCATTCCAAAGGCTCAATGCTGCGCCGTATAAGTCACTGTCGTTACGATGTGCCAAATCCTCTTTAGACATATTGCTGTACAAGGTTTTGGCAAACGTTTCGACAAGTGACACTTTGTCAGCATGGACTTTTTTATGGATAAGCTTGCAGACGTTATCTAGGATAACAGAAGCTGTGCCTTCATTTTGTGTCATTATGTGTTCCTTAATCTATACCACCTTTGAACGGTAGATTATTTGTACAGCCATTTATTAGCGTGGAGTCAGGTAAATTCTAACCTTTCTGACGCTAATAAACAGCCTTTTTGACGAAAACATTTCAAGCTTTTCAGCTGTTTGCTCATCTATTCACAAAAAATAGATATAAATCGCCAATACCAAATAAAAAGGAGCACAATTATTCACATTATTTTTTCTGGTCAGACCAGATAAGCGTTCCAATTGCCGGTAAAAGCAGCACAGCACCCAGCATATTTACCAAGAACATGAAGGTTAAAAGGATACCCATATCAACCTGGAACTTAAGCGCAGAGAAAATCCATGTGCTTACGCCAATCGCCAATGTGATACCAGTAAACAGTACCGCACTGCCTCGTTCAGCAAGCGCATTTCGATAGGCAACCGACAATGGCATACCTTGCTTAAGCTGTCCCATCATAGAGGATAGAATATAAATGCCGTAATCGACACCTATTCCCACACCCAAAGCAATTACCGGTAGCGTCGATACCGTTAAACCGATTTCAAGCTGCACCATAAGCGCCTGAGCCAGCGTTGATACCACATATAAAGGTAGTACCACTGCGATAGTCGCTCGCACGCTCCTAAAGCTCGCTAGGCACAATAGAATCACCGCACCGTACACGTAGATCATCATAGGAACCTGTGCCTCGGAAACGGATTCATTTGTTGCCGCCATCACACCGATTGGACCTGATGCTAATTTAAAGGCAACGTCATCAGTTCCCTCTTCTTCTGAGAACGCTTTTATCTTCGCAATCACATGGTCGATAGATTCGGCCTTATGATCTGCCATAAAGATGATAATAGGCATCACCGAACAATCACCGTTAAGTAGCCCTGAGCTGGTCTCCACTCGAGAGGTAGCTTGAACTAGAGAAGCGGTATTTCTTGGTAACGTCTGCCACTTTAAGTTACCTTCGTTGTACCCAGCATTAACCGCTTGTGCAACGGAGCTTAAAGAAACAGCCGATTGTACACTCGGTAAGTTTTCTACTCGCCATTGGAAGCGACTAATACGCTCCATTGTATCGTGCTCAGTACAAGCCGCAGGTGTCGCTTCTACAATGACCTTTAAGATATCAGAAGAAATGGCATAACGGTCTGAGATAAGGAAAGTGTCTTGGTTGTATCTGGCATCTTCATGTAGCGCCGGTGCACCAGCATGTAAATCACCAATACGCATTTTTTCAGATTGCCAGTAGCCAAATGCGAATAGTACTGCACTGATAAGTAAAATCACTCTGGCCACTTTTTTGTCTGTGGTTTTCACCAAGGCCTCTCGCATTGCCTCAAACATACCATGGCTGGCGTTTTTACCATCACCAAGTCGCTTAATATTTGCAGACTCAAAAAACGATGCCATTACAGGAAGCAGTACCAAGTTGGTAAAGATAATAACCGCAACCCCTAAACTGGCAGTAATAGCAAGTTCACGAATAATGCCGATGTCGATTGCCAGTAAAGTTAAGAAGCCAACGGTGTCCGAAAGTAGAGCAATGCCACCTGGGATAAGTAATGCTTTAAAGCTCGCTTCAGCAGCCACTTTGCAGCTTACCCCTTCCCCTACTTTTTTACCTATCGCGTTGATCATTTGCACACCGTGACTCACGCCAATAGCGAAGACTAAGAAAGGCACCAAAATAGACATGGGATCAACACCAAAACCCAAAGTACTGAGTAAGCCCATCTGCCAAATCACAGCAATAAATGAACAAACAATCGGAAGCAGCGTAAGCTTAAAGCTCTTACAGAACATCCAGACCATAATAAAGGTAAAAGCAATTGCTAACGCAAAGAAAAGCACTACACCTTTCGCACCATCAGCAATGTCACCGGCCATTTTCGCAAAGCCAATAATATGTATGCTCACTTTGTCAGTGCTAAGAGGCGCTCGGATCTCAGACTCTAGTTTTTGCGCAAAGGCTAAGGTATCAAGCTTTTCTTGAGTTTGCGGATCGGTTTCCATTAGCTGAGCGGTTACCATGGCACAAGAATAGTCGCTTGCAACCATACGACCCACAACTTTTGCTTTTTCAATGTTCTGCTTTACAACCGCTAGGCCTTGTTCAGTAGGTTGAAAATTAGCGGGAATAATAGGTCCACCGGCAAAGCCGTCCTCTACCACCTCAACGAATCTCGCACTGGGTGCAAAGATTGAATTCACCAGTGGACGATTAACACCTGGGATAAAATAGAGCTGATCATGCACCGCCTTTAGCTGAGTGAAAAATGGCTCATTAAAGATGTCACCATCTTTATCACAAACGGAAATAAGAATACTATTTGCACCACCAAACTGTTTTTCGTGCTTCAAGTACACTTTCATGTATTCATGATTTAGTGGAATATTTTTGTTAAATGAGGCATCGAGCTGAATTTGTGTGGCTTTGAAGCCCAAAAATATCGTCGTCAGTACGAAAAAAGACACGACGGTAAGACGATGCCTAAAGATGGCGTATACCAATTGATTTAAAAACGCTTGCATTAGTTGTTCACCTCTACCTCAGCAATCCCCTGCTCCGTCGCTAGAATTAGCTGATTCTTTTTAACCACACCTGCTAAAATAGAGTGGCCGTTTTTTAGTTGTTTTGAGGTTAGCTTACCTGCTTTCAACGTGAATATTACGCCGCTGTTAGCAAACATATAGGTCACATTATCTTTGTGGGCAATACTATTTATTGTCGCCGTTTTTTGAGTATCAAGTTGCACGACTTGCTGTGCATTACCAATAAATGCGTTACCCCTAAGGCCCGCAACAATAAGTTGGTTATCTGAGGTTTGATCAACAGCAAAAAATGAACCGCGATAAAAAGGCTCAAATTTTTGCCATGTTTTTCCTAAGTCATCACTTTGTGCCACAAGTCCCATTTCACCGGCAAGGTACATCATGCCTTCGGCGATTAACAGGCGATTAAAATGGGGAAGAATAAACGCCGTTTCTTGTTCGTATGCCGCGGGGTCTTGCTCTTTTAAATCGGCTAAGTAGTCGACATCATCGGGGTGAACAAATTCACTGATAAAACGTTTTGTCCAAGACTCACCACCATCAGTGGTTTCAAAAAACATGCCATAAGCGCCCACAGCAAAGCCGTGTTGTTGGTCAATAAACTCAATATCAAGACAAGGCTTTTCCAATGTTGGTAGATATTGTTTTAGCGCCCATGTTTTGCCACCATCTGTGGTTTTGATTATGCTAGCGTCGTGGCCACAAGCCCAACCAATATCTTTGCCTTTGAATGTCACAGAGGTTAACAGTGATTGAATTGGCACCTCTGCCTGCGTCCAGTTTTGCCCTTCTTGTTTAATAATTATTGTGCCGTGTTTACCTACCGCAATTAACGCATCACCGTTATCTGTAATATCTGTGAAAAGCGTTTGTTCTGGGTGAGCGACCATCAGGGCTGATTTTGCTGAAATCTGATCACTACTTTCGGCTACTGCTACATGCGCCATAGTTAAAATCGAGGCTGCTACTAACTTCTTCATCATGAGAAAACACTCGAGTTGTGAGAGGAAAGGAGGAAGAAGGCTGAAGCGAGGTTGCTTCAGCCTGATAATATTTGATTAACGGCGACCCTCACGGCGCAGCGCACCCTGAGTAAACTCGTTATCGTTGAAAGACTGACTGAAGTCATACATGTCTTCTTCGTTATCTAACCCAATCGCAAGGTAGCGACGGGAGTTTAGATCATGATAGACATCCAACGTACTCCAATGCGTCGGCACTTCGTAGTAATTAAGGCCATGTGCCATCGCAACGCGATACATCTGGTCACGGTTATCATAGATGTCCGTTACGTGGATTTGCCAGCTATCTTCATCAATATAGAACACACGCTTTTTGTAAATATGGCGAGTACCTTCTTTCAGGTTAGCTTCAACTACCCATACGCGGTGCTTTTCGTAACGTACGTGTTCTGGGTTAATATGACCGGCCATCAAGATATCATCATACTTCAACTTGTCGCTATGTAGTTTGTAACTGTTGTAAGGGATATACATCTCTTTTTTGCCAACAAGTTTCCAATCATAACGGTTTGGAGAGCCGTTAAACATATCAAAGTCATCTGTTGTACGTAAGCTATCTGACGCAGTTCCTGGTGCATCATATGCAACGTTTGGCGCACGTCTTACACGACGCTGGCCAGCGTTATATGTCCAAGCCTGACGAGGTGTCAAAATTTGGTCCATTGTTTCATGTACAAGCAATGCAGTTCCAGCAAGACGTGCAGGTTCTGTCACTTGCTGCTTAAACTTAAACAGGATATTTGACTCTTGCAATGCTTCAGGGGTTGCATCTGTTGCAGAGTACTTAACCAATAATTGCTCATCGAAACCGATAATGTTGTAAGCACCTGACTCCGTAGGCATCGCTTGACCGCCGTAACGTGCAATCGACAAGCCACGGAAACGCAATAGGTGGTTCCAGATAGCTTCTAAGCCATCTTTTGGCACTGGAAACGGGATACCGATAGCGGTATTTTTAATGCCGTTACCACCTTCGATAAGCTCTGCTGTAGATGCGTATTTCTTTGTTGCATCGTACACAAACTGCGGATAAGACGCGCTGCGTCTAGTTGGGTAAATGTTCATTTTGAACGTTTCTGGATACGTTTCAAATAGTGCAATTTGACCTGGGCTTAGCAACGACTTGTATTTATCTAAATTTGATTTATCAATTGTGAACAATACTTTGTCATCAGCAAATGGATCTGGATGGTGCATGCCCACTTCATAACCAGCTGGAGGCGCTGTGATCCCACCATTCCAAGCCGGAATACTGCCATCAGCATTACCCGCTTTCTCTGCACCGACAGGCGTCAAGTCTTTACCTAAACGTGCAACTTCGTCAGCGCTCATCTTAGCCATAGCGCTGCTGGCAGACAGCATTGTAATTATTGTTGCTGCGATAAATGTAGGTTTTCTAAACATATCGAAAGCCCTTAAATTGAATACTTAATGTTGAATGAGATGAAATCACGGTCCGCAAAGGTATTCGTCTTACCACCACCCCAAAACGTGTTATAGCCAAAATCAAATGACCACGAATTTAGGTAGTTAAAGTTAAGATTAATGCCTAGCGATTTACGATCCTCAATGAACAAGAACATAGGATCCGGGGTGATACCGTTAACATCATGTGAGAACACTACACGTGGAGAAAAATTCACACCACTGAATAGGTTGTTATACTCACCCTTAGCAATAAGGCGATAGCCCCATGCAGAAGCCGATGGGAATGGGTTGGTCTCTGGACCATTTGAAACCGCTTGATGGATAAGATTGTAATCTCGGCCAGAAAGCCCCTCAATCGTGCCACTTCGGCCAGTACCTGAAACATTCAAACGAAGTTCATCGTACTCTGGCATGTCTTTGATGGTAACAGCACCGACTTCACCAACCACTGCCCAGCTATCTGCGCCTAGCGATGGTCCAAACAAATGTGTTGCAGTAAACTGTGCTTGAATAGTGTCTCGCAAAATATAACCTTGCGCGACTTCACCAGGGCCCACATAAGCAACATCGTCCCCTTGACTAAGCTGAGATAAACCAGCCAAATCATCACGCAGACCCGCAGCGGCTAACTGCTCAACCATACCTGCGTAAAGTAGTTCAACGTCATCTATCTGTAGTGGCTCATCTTGTCTATATGCCACTTCACCAGCAAATGCGGTTTCACCAATCGCAGTATTAAAACTTAAACCATACAGCTTGATGTCTTCTGGGTAGGTAATTTGCGCTTGAGTAAAGGCATTTAGGTTAGTGACATTGTCTGCGGTAATTTGATTTTGTGCGATGTAAGCTAAATCAGCCATGATCGCTTGCCCTGTAAAGTTAGAAGCTTTACCGGAAATCAGAGGTCTACGGCTGTGGTAATTAATGTAATACAAACCAAATTCAGTGTCGTTTAGCTCTGGAGAGAAAATACCTAAGCGTAAACCGTACTGACCACCATCATCAGGTTCGCTCTTACCGTTATTTCCTTTTCCTTTAAGCGCCACTTTAGTTGGATAAGCCATATACATGGACGCTGCAGCGCTGCCTACTGCTTCAGCTGTCGGCACGACGCCTTGAGCAACCAATGCAGCTGTTGCATCAGCATATAAACTGTTTAATGCGTCAGTGAGGTGATACAAATCGATATCAGGGTTTGAAGTAAAACCAAGCTGTACATTTTGCATATAACCATTTTCAGATGCAAAATCATTGGTTGAGAAGTAACTACCCGTCGCTGGCAATCTGGTTTCATGCCATTGATATTGGTAGAAGCCCTCTAAGTTTACGTTCTCAGATAATACCACCGACGCCCAAAGCATACCTACAGGGATAAAGGCTTCTTTTACTTCAGAGCCTGGTGCTTTCAAACGGTCAATATCCACTGGGTTGACGTTAATGCCATGGGAAATAAGCGTACTTTCACCCCAGTTAACTACTTGTTGACCTAAACGCACGGAGAGCGGGTTTTTACCATCATTCAGGTCAAAATCCGCCCAAACAAATGCATCTAGCAAGCGTAAATCAGAACAGACTTGTTTTCTGGTATCGTCGTCTTCACACGGGTCAACTTTTTTGCCTGAAACAGGGTTGCTATACGCAAAATCCCCATCTTCCATCGCAAAGTCGTAGAAATACATGAAACGAGTGAACAAACCATAGTTATCTTTGGTAATTGCTAAATCATGGGTACCTTTTAACAACTGAGAGAAAGTATCTCCAGAGTCAAAATTTAGGTTACCAGCATCACCATTATTTGAATAGGCACCCTGTTGTGACCAGATCTGTGACGAAGAATAGATGGTATTGCCAGTGGTTGCTTTATAACCATCCCAGTTAAACTGTGGATGATTACTTTTACCGATGAAATCAAAGTTACGATCTTCAACGCGAATGCTTTGACCATAAGAAAAAGTCGAATCGAAGGTAATTTCGAAATCACCAACCTCAAAACTGGCCGCGTGTACTGACGTGGCGGCAGCTCCCATTACTGCCGCGCTAAGACCGAGCATGATTTTGTTTTTCACAAAGAGCGATCTTTTTATCATTATTTCTCCCCCTTTTGGCGGGTCATGTCTAGAGCTTAAGCTCTTAGAGTTATTGTTTTTTGTTGTCTAAACGATAGAAGCGAAACCGCGAAAATACAAATACTGCTCAACTAAATCAACGCTTTTTCGCCTCTAGGGGCGTATTTTACTCTTGGTAAGACGTCCTACCAGATAATTTATAACACGTATTTCAAGCTTATAACAAACTCATTTAACAAAAATAAAATATGTTTTGCAGTTCTACTTCGATTAAGTGACTTTTTCTAACGATAGAAACTTATTGCTATCATCCAAGATGAGACGAAATCTCCCCCTGATCCCAATTGATGAAATAAAGGGGCGAATACGCTCTGCGGGGAAGCGGATACTCTTCCCCCCATCTTCAATCACTTGCACTGAAGTATAGTGCCCGTAGTAGTAACCGAGGCACTTGTCGTAGCTCAAATCCATGTAAAAGAAGTACTCTTTCATCTACTGCGCTAGCGCCTTCTCTACCTTCTCATATAAGTCGTCGCTTAAGCCTTCTAAGTTAGCCAAACGACTCAATTGTGCCCGCATCAGTTGTTGGCGCGTTTCATCATAACGCTTCCATGACATGAACGGCGTGATCATACGAGACGCATTTTGTGGATTGATGTTGTTTAGCTCCACTAATAGGTCTCCCAATAACGCATAGCCCTTACCATCTGTACGATGGAATTGCGCGGGGTTACTTCTTGCGAAACTTCCTATCAATGCGCGAACACGGTTAGGATTGCCTTTGTCAAAACAAGGATGCGCATAAAGCGTATTTATATTCGATATCACCTCATCATTAGATAAGCTTGCACTTAATGCAAACCATTTGTCCATGACTAGACTATCGTGCCGCCATTGACTATCAAATTGACTGAACAAGCTTTCCATCTTTGTATGCTGCGCGGCGACGGCTGCTTTTAATGATGCCAACTTAGTGGTCATATTGCTTGAAGAAAATTGATTATCTAGCGCGCTCTCAACACTATCGGAATCTGTTTTCGCTAAGTAATAAAGCGCTTTATTTTTAAAGGCTCTGATCGCGACATCCTTTGCTTCTAATGAGCCTGAGTCTTGCAAAGACAAATAAGCGTGTTCAAACACCGATTGAAGTGATTGCGCAATTTGCATTTCAAATGCATCGGAAATTGAAACGAGTTTGTCTACTGGGATAATTTCAAATTGGCTAGCTAGCGTATCAAACGTTGGTAAAGTCAATAACTCAGCCAATAGCGCAAGGTCTCCATCTAATGTTTCCACCAATGCGGACAACGCATCGAGGACTTTTGGATCCAATTTGAAATCGTCTGACGTAACCGCTCGTTTAACTTCAATCATAAAGATTTGCTGCATTGCTTCCCAACGAGCGTAATCACTACGCGCAAAACGCAATATGTGTAGTAACTCATCAATGGTATAGCTGTACTCCATAAGCACAGGCGCTGAGAAATCTTCTAGTAATACAGGAACGGGTTTACTTACAACTTGCTCAAACTCAAACCGCTGTTCAAATTCAGTAATATCTAACGCTCGTTGTATTTCTCCGTGCTTTGTTAGCAACGGAATGCTTTCACCTTGCTCATCCAAAAGCTCTAACTTAAAAGGAATATGCAGTGGCACTTTTACGGGGTCGCCATCAGCATGGCTTTGGCTCACCGTAATTGAATATGTTTGTGCCTGTTTGTCATACTCGGTAGCCACTTTTACTCTTGGCGTACCAAATTGCTCGTACCATAGTTTAAATTGCGTTAAATCAACACCAGAAGCATCCATCATTGCATTAACGAAATCATCGCACGTCACTGCTTGTCCGTCATGACGCTCAAAGTAGAGTTTCATCCCTTTTTGGAAGTTTGCTTCCCCCAATAAGGTATGCATCATGCGGATCACTTCAGCGCCTTTGTTATAAACAGTTACGGTATAGAAGTTATTCATTTCAATAACTTGCTGTGGCCTTATCGGATGTGCCATTGGTCCCGCGTCTTCTGCAAACTGATGCGTACGCATCGCCATTACTGCGTCGATACGGTTTAGGCCTCGAGAACCTAGATCGCTGCTAAACTCCTGATCTCTAAATACAGTTAGGCCTTCTTTTAAACTAAGCTGAAACCAATCACGGCAAGTAACCCGGTTTCCAGTCCAGTTATGGAAGTATTCATGTCCAACTATCGATTCAATGGTGTGAAAGTCTCGGTCTGTCGCAGTCTCTTGGCTTGCCAACACACAGGCACTATTAAAAACATTCAGACCCTTGTTTTCCATTGCACCCATATTGAAAAAATCAACCGCGACAATCATGTATATATCGAGATCATATTCCAAATCAAACCTTGACTCATCCCACTCCATGGCCTTTTTTAGTGACGTCATAGCATGGGGAGCTTTATGTAAATTGCCTTTATCGACAAATAGCGCCAACTTCACCTCTCTACCCGACTTTGTGCTGTAATTGTCTTCTAATACGTCAAAATCGCCGGCAACCAAGGCAAACAAATAGCTTGGTTTTTTGTGTGGGTCGTGCCATTTTGCAAAATGTCTGCCGTCACTTAAGCTCCCTTCTTCAACTTTATTGCCATTTGATAATAAGTAACGATACTTTGACTCACCGATGATCGTCACCGTATAAGTCGTCAGTACATCAGGTCTATCCATAAAGTAGGTGATTTTTCTAAAACCTTCCGCTTCACATTGCGTACAATAAGCGCCGTCAGAGAGGTATAAACCTTCAAGTGAGGTGTTTGTTTGCGGCGAAATTTTAGTGACAATTTTGAGCTCAAAGGCCTTCGGCAAGTTAGAAAGAATCAATTCAGAGTCAGATTTTTCAAGGCTTTGCCACTCTTCACCATTTACCTGACAAGATGCTAACTCTAAGTCGACACCATCCAATATTAATTGTGTCGCATTGCCCACCGCGACAAACTGACTTACGGCAGTCACTATGGTATTTCTTGGGCTTAACTCAAAGGTCAAGCAAAGCGTATCAACGGTATGGCTTGGTGCAAGGTAATCTTTAAGAAATTTGGCTTGTGGTTTTTGAGTCATATATAGTCCTTACAAAAACGCCCCAAAAAGGGGCGAGTGATAAAACAAATTTGATATCGCCAATTCTAAGGATAGGCGTTTAATTTCTATTTGACCTGTTGGAAAAGGCCTAATCAAGATTGCAAATGCGCTATTTTACGCTTGTTCTGTTTTCTCATTTGGTTCTTCCGCGTTTACCGTTGGTGGCGTAATCTTAAGGATCTTGATACCAAGGTACGCGTAGATGACCGCCAGCACAGGATTGATCAAGTTAAAGAATGCGTACATGGCATAATCAAACGGATTGATAAGTAGTACACTTTGCATATATGCGCCGCAGGTGTTCCAAGGGATCAGTGGGCTGGTGATTGTGCCACCGTCTTCCAGCGTACGAGAGAGGTTTACACTCTTCAAACCGCGCTTTTTATATTCTTCTTTGAACATACGACCGGGGACAACAATCGCGATGTACTGATCCGCGGCAACTAGATTTGTACCAATACAAGTTGCAATAGTCGAGGCAATTAGTGAGCCCGTGCTTTTTGCAATTTTAAGAATGCTGCGTACGAAGACATCAAGTAAGCCAGTTTTTTCCATAATGGCACCAAACATCAATGCCGTCATCACCAGCCAAGTTGTCGTAAGCATTGATGACATGCCACCGCCACTTAACAAGTCGTCCATTTTTGCATCGCCTGTTTGCAACGCAAAACCATCAAAGAAAGTCGCCCACACCAATTTCACATAGCCCACTAACTCACCTTGGCTAGCATCAATTTGACTTGCAATAAGATCTCCTTGGAACAGTACTGCCCATATCGCCCCCATCACCGCGCCGATTGAAATCGCCGGAAAAGCAGGCATCTTCTTGATAGCAAGCCCAAGCAGCACCAGCAAAGGAACTAGCATTAACAGGTTAATGTTGAAATTAGTTTGTAGTATCGACACAATTTCATCTATTCGCCCCGCCTCGCTTGACGCTTCAGCATTAAAGCCCATGACAATAAATATAATAAGTGCGATTACAAAGCTAGGTACTGTGGTCCAAAGCATATGTTGAATATGATCAAATAGATCACTACCGGCAACTGCAGGCGCTAAGTTCGTGGTTTCAGATAATGGGCTTAACTTATCGCCAAAATAGGCACCTGAAATGACTGCACCTGCGGTTACGACCTGATCTAAGCCAAGCCCAGTCGCTACACCTAATAGCGCTACACCTATGGTTGCGGCCGTCGTCCACGAGCTACCTATACTCATCGCCACAATCCCACAAATCAAACAACTCGCGGCATAAAACCAACTTGGGTTGATAATTTGTAGTCCGTAATAAATCAGTGTGGGAACTGTACCAGACAGTAGCCAAGTACCTATTAAAGCACCTACCATCAATAAAATGATAATGGCACCAAGAGAGATAGTGATCCCCTTTATCATCGCTTCTTCAAGCGTCTTCCACGTAAAACCATTTTTTAGGCCGACGAGCGCCGCAGTGAATGTTGCAAAAAGCAAGGCTATTTGGTTTGGACCTGATGATGAACTGTCACCATAGAGGTACACCGCAGCACCGAGCAAAGCGACCAACAAAGTGATCGGAATAAGAGCGTCAATAAATGACGGCTGTTTTTGTTGTTTCAAAAGGAATACTCCTACGCACGACGACCCATGCTTATAATTATTTTATTTGCAGTATACCGTTTTGAGCCGTTTTGAGTAGCTAGGTTGCCAGTGGTCGAGCCACGCACCATTCTCAAAAAGCCTCAAAAGAGTATCAGCTTAGAAAATCTGGCAGATGATAACAAAATTTGTAAAGTAAAAGTAAGTGTAAAAGGCATAATAAAAGGCGCTTGAAGCGCCTTTTATTATTTATTAACTTCGTTTTTGGCTATCCGCCCGTATGAAATTAGGTCCTGCGTGATAAGTGCAGCCTCTTCAAGGTAAGGGTCTAACTCCGAAATAACCTCTGGTGCATCATCCAAGTCTTTAACCGGTTCTAAACCGAGACGTTTCAACCTTTCATTAGTACGTTTCAATACCAGATCATCGCGTTCTTCACGCTCCTTGATACGCTCGGCTTCAACTAATGAAATCGCCTTATCATCTTTGCGCGCTTTGTATTCTTCAATATCTTTATAAATATATTCGAATTCTGGCTCTGCTTTTACTCGCTCATCATGGCGCTTACTCAAGTATTGAATAGTAGGCGACAAGTTATCTAGACTCGCATATTTTGCTCGAACAATACTATCCCAAGGCAGTGCATTATCTTCTTGGCTCTCTCCCCACTCTTCAGGATTGATTGCCGAAGGTAGCAAGATATCAGGGATCACGCCTTTATGTTGCGTACTGCCACCGTCGATACGGTAAAACTTCGCAATAGTGTAGGTTACACTTCCCAAAGGATTTTCGAATAAATCGTAATTTTTACCGAGGCCACGATGTTGTTGCACAGTGCCTTTACCAAAGGTTTGCTCACCAATCACCACCGCTCGGCCATAATCTTGCATCGCAGCAGCAAAAATCTCGGATGCCGATGCACTGTAGCGGTCAACCAAAACAGTCAAAGGTCCATCGTAGAAGGTAATGCCATCTCTATCTTGTTGACTTTCAACCCGGTTATAAGCGGTATGGATCTGAACAACTGGACCTTGGTCAAAGAATAGACCGGATAGCTGGGTCGCTTCGTAAAGTGAGCCACCACCATTTTGGCGAAGATCAATGATAACCCCATCTACTTTGGCTTCTTTAAGTTTAGCGATTTCAGTTTTTACATCTTGAGAAAGATTATTGTAGAAACTCGGGATTTCTATCACGCCTATTTTGCTTTGTAGCTCAGAATACTTGGCTTCAAAGACAGAAGACTTAACTGCGCGATCTTCCAATTTTACTTTGTCACGAACAATTTCAACGATTTTAGGCGTACCGTGACTATCAGTACCTTTAAGGTATTGAAGTCGAACCTTGGTCCCCTTCGGGCCTTTGATGAGATCGACCACATCATCTAAACGCCAGCCGATAACATCTACAAATTCTTTATCATCTTGTGCTACGCCGATGATTTTGTCGTCCGGCTTAAGCTTTTCGGTTTTGTCCGCAGGGCCGCCAGGAACTAAACTACGGATCACGGTGTAATCTTCATCGTAACTTAATACCGCACCAATCCCTTCCAGCTCTAAGTCCATATCCATTTTGAACTGTTCGGCTCGGCGTGGCGAGAGATAGGATGTGTGCGCTTCAATACTGCGTGCAAACGCATTCATGATTACTTGAAATGCATCTTCACTGTTCGTTTGGACTAGACGTTTTTGCGCGTTTTTGTAGCGCTTGGTAAGGACTTCTTTTATCTCTTCCCAATTTTTGCCAGTCAACTTTAAGCGAAGCGCATCAGATTTGACACGCTGGCGCCAATATTCGTCAAGTTCGCTTGTCGCGGTTGCATAATTTTGCTCTTCTCTATCAAAAATGAACTCATCTTTTTTGTCAAAGTTCATTTCTTTGTCGAGTAAGCTAATGGCAAAATCATAGCGCTCAAAGCGACGCTTCATGCTTAGATTAAACATATCATAAGCAAAACCCAGTTTTCCTGAGATCAATGCATCATCAAATTGCTTACGATATTGTTGAAAACTATCGATATCCGACTGTAGAAGCAAAGACTTATTAAAGTCGATGGCTTCTACGTAACGATCGAAAATTTTATCCGATAAGCTGTCATCAAAGCTGAAGCGTTTGTAGTGTTGTCGAGTAAATAGGTTAGTCACTCGTTTACTAGCCGTTGTGTGTTGCGCTTCAGGTTTAAGAACCGGCAAGTCCTTAATAGTGACTGTGCTTGTTGAGGCTAAAGTAACACTCGATACGAACGCGGCGACTAGGGAAATGAGTGGTAACTTTTTACTCATATACAACTCCTTACTGGATATATAGGCTATCTGCTTTAGTTTTAACTTGCATTCCTGTTACAAGCTCTACGTGCACTTCATCATTTTTGACTTCAGTGATAGTAGCGTTAACAAGCGCTTGACCAAGTTTAACTTTAACTTTGTTATTAACCTTGACCTGTTCAGCCGGTAAAGGTTCAACTTTACCACTACGCTTTGGTTTAACTTCAGCAGGTTTACTACTCATTTTAGGGCGTTTTTGGTCTTGACGATCCCTAGAGTGAGGTTTCTTTTTGTAAGATTTTGTTTCGCCATCGCGATTGTTTGGACGCTGTGGCTTTTTACGCTTAGCCATTTTTGCACGGCTCTCGGCCAATGCTTTTTCTGCGTGTTCAACGTGCTCTTGTTCAACCTTTTCTGCTTGGTTGCCGTCTAAGTCTACACGAAACTCGTTCTTAGTGACTGCTTCGAGATAACGCCAGTTTGAAGTGTATTTACGAAGTGCTTGACGTACTTGAGTTTTACTGACTTTGTCAGACCCCTCAATACGCTCAGCGATATCTTTGAAAATACCAACCTTTAATGGCTTAATCCCATCCTTTTGCTTGAAGCAGTTAGGAAATTCTGAAAATAAGAAGTCTAATACTTCATTTGTGTCTTTTAGCTTGTTTGTGGTTTCCATTTTTAAACCTATTAATTACATCTGCTCATCGAGCGACGAGTTTATATAGTGTGTAACCCAGTCAATTAGCTCTTCTATATCTGCTTCAAGAAGCGCTAAATCACCGCGAAGATGTTCCCAAATACCTTCTATGAGCCTATCTATTGTGTCACAGTCTAAATCTTCGGGAAGCAAATCCCATGCGTGATGAATAAGTTCATTTAAGCGTTCTGCAACAACTTCCTCTTCGCCTTCCCAATCACCAACATCGGCGTAGGAAAACAAATAATCTTGTACCTGAAGCATATCTTTCATTAAAGCGTTTCCTCAAACGCTTTAACTAACGCTTCTAATCCGATTTTATCCTGCTCGTCAAATCTTGCCAGACTAGGACTGTCAATGTCTAGCACGGCGATCACTTTATTATCTTTGAAAACAGGGATCACAATTTCTGAATTTGATGCTGCATCGCAAGCAATGTGGCCAGCAAACGCATGAACATCCTCAACCAATTGCGTTTCACAAGTTGCAGCGGCTGTACCACACACCCCTTTACCAACAGGAATTCGTATGCAGGCTGGGTTGCCTTGGAATGGCCCAAGAACCAACTCTTCAGCGCTATCCATAAGATAAAAGCCTGCCCAGTTGATATCTTCAAGAGTTGTAAATAAAAGCGCACTCAAGTTTGCCATATTGGCAATCACATTGTGTTCACCACTGATTAGCCCTTGAGCTTGTTTAACTAAAGTCTGATAAAAGTCTTGCTTTTGCATTACCATCAAATTCACGAATTGAACGACAAAAGCTAAAGGTACTCTTTCGGAGAAATAATTAAAACCTTTTCGACTGAAAAAGTATTAATTATCTGTAAAACTGACACTGCTCGGTTAATTATCACTCAGTTTTACGATGACCTGCCCGCAAACCAAACAAGAATAGCCCCGCGGCGAGCATTGACATTAAGGCGTTAACAATAAAACCGACCCCCGATTGTGCCGCGAAAAGATAGCTAAATACCGCACCACCAAGTAAGCCCAGTGTTAACAGACCACCATATTGCACCTTGTTGTACCTAAACATAAGGATATATCCAGGAACAACGAAAAGGCACATTGCAAGACCAACGATATATGCGTTAGAAATTGCGCTCAGTAGTAAGTTAAAGAACATTTCACTGCGACCGAGTGTAAAGCTGTAGTAAATCCCAAGCACACCACCCACGATTAACGGTGATAATAAAGAGAACCCAACCCCTTTGCTAACTTGTTTCATATTCAACACTCTCTACACTTATTATTCATTCAACTCTATTGAGTATTGTGCAAGCAGTGCCTCGGCACTAGCCGACTTTGGTCTAATAGGTATTTTTTCGAGAGTATACTGGTGAAATCGCAATACGGGAGATTTCTGATATCAGAAACAAAAAAGCCCTCAAATTTGAGGGCTTTAAATGTGGCGGAGAGATAGGGATTTGAACCCTAGATACGCTATTAACGTATGCCGGTTTTCAAGACCGGTGCTTTCAACCACTCAGCCATCTCTCCAAAACCTGTTATCCACGCTCAATAGCATGAATCTAAAATAAGTGGCGGAGAGATAGGGATTTGAACCCTAGATACGCTATTAACGTATGCCGGTTTTCAAGACCGGTGCTTTCAACCACTCAGCCATCTCTCCGCAGCGGGGCGAATAATAGAGAATCCCTATGCGCTTGTGAAGCTTTTTTTTCAATTATTTGATCGTTTGCGTAAAATTTGGCTCAATCGTCTAAGAACCAGTCAAAATTATGCGTATTTTAAATATTTCAGCGAACTTTTGAAAATATTCAAAGTCTTACGTATTGAGTAACTATTGCCGTAGAGACCCAATTAACGACAGATATTGATCCAGAAATCATTGCCCCAACATATAACAATTGATACTCTTATCTTAGTTATTTTTGGGATCAGCATGTTTTATTAAGGAGCTTGAATCATGGCATTCAATCATTCATACAACACTGCAAAACCTGTCATGTCGACAATGGAAACAAACAAAGTGTTGAAAAACACTTACTTCCTATTGGCAATGACATTAGCGTTTAGTGCAGTAACAGCCGCAATTTCAATGACAATGGCCTTACCAGCATTTACCGGTATTGTTTGTTCATTAGTTGCATTTGGTTTGCTATTTGTTATCGGTAAAAAAGCAAACTCATCTTCTGCTATCGGTCTTGTATTCTTATTTACTGGTATTTTAGGTTTCGGCCTTGGGCCTATGCTTAATCACTATGCAGCACTACCAAATGGTGGCATGTTGATAGCACAAGCACTTGGCACAACAGCGTTAATTTTCTTCGGTTTATCAGCTTATGCACTAACTACGAAAAAAGACTTTTCGTTTATGGGTGGCTTTTTAACGGTTGGTTTAATCGTGGTTATTATCTCAAGCCTAGTAAACTTGTTCATTGGATCGAGCATCGCGTTTATGGCAATTAACGCGGCAGTTGTTTTATTAATGTCTGGCTTTATCCTTTATGATACAAGCCGAATTATCAACGGCGGCGAGACAAACTACGTGCTTGCAACTGTGAGCTTGTATTTAAGTATTTATAACTTATTTACCAGTATCCTTGCCCTTTTAGGCGCGTCGGATGACTAACTCAGAATTTCTGATAAAATAAGCCCCATTACGGGGCTTTTTTTATGAGTAAAATTTGAGTCAAATAGCCATATCAGTGCACTTTGGCGTAGCTGCACAGTCAAAGTTAACTTTACTAGAGCGGTATGTCGATGCCGCTATTAAAAGTGACCATCAAATCGCGTGTATCTTTCTATACCAAGATGGTGTTTATCACGCCAGTCAAAATATCGTACACGCTTCCGACGAATTGCAAGTCAACGCACTTTGGCAACGCATCAAAGATAAAGGGATCCCCCTGTTGCTGTGTGTCACCGCTGCGGAAAAACGCGGCGTTAGCATCGAAGACGTTAGCCCTTTCACCGTTGCAGGCCTTGCGGAGTTTGCCATGATCTCAAGTAAGTCTGATAAGTGGATGCAGTTTAAATGAGTAAAAACGTGTTAATTATTTCTCAAACCAGTCCATTTGACCAAAATAGTCTGAAAGAAGCGCTCGATGTCGCACTAATCTATGCAGCGATTGATCAACAAGTAAGTTGGCTTTTTACCGGTTCTGCTGTGCTATCGCTCCAGAAAACCCTCAATGCTCCACTACTGGGTTTAAAAGACATGTTTAAGCAATTAAAAACTCTGGAAATTTATGATGTCGAGCGGGTTTATGCCTGTCAGTCAGCGATGGAGGAGTTTAACATATCGCCACACTCCCTTGCTGTTGATACTGAAATCAAAAATCAACATGAAATCCTTGCGTTAATCAAACAACATGACTTTGTGGTGACACTATGAGTACGCTACATATTATTTCTAGTATCGAAGCATGCGATCAGCTGCAGTTTGTATCCCATCACGACACAATTTTATTATGTAATGATGGCTGCTTTGGGCAAACGCGTATCTCAGCTGGAGATGCAAATGTGGTGATGCTGCAAACTTGCGCCAGTGCCAGAGGCATTGTCCCAGAGGCCGGAGTAGAGCTTATCTCTGACAAAGATTGGGTTGAGCTGACCATTACGATGAACAATTCAATTACTTGGTAATCATCATGCTAGAATTTAACAACCAAACTATCGAGACAGATAAACAAGGCTATTTGCTAGACCATACTCAATGGACTAAAGATTTAGCACCACTTCTAGCCGCAGAAGAAAATATTGAGCTTTCAGATGCACATTGGGAAGTCATTGAGTTTGTGAGAAATTTTTATCTCGAATACAATACCAGCCCCGCGATCCGCATGCTGGTAAAAGCAATGGCTAAAGCACTAGGCGAAGATAAAGGAAATAGCATCTATTTATATAAGCTATTTCCAAAAGGCCCAGCCAAACAAGCAACAAAAATAGCAGGATTGCCAAAACCCGCCAAATGTATTTAACCTGAACTTCGGATAATTAATGCCTTTCTAGCAGCCAGTTTTAGCGCTAACTGCGTTGAATTCACTGCCAATAGCCTGCTATTGGTGCGTAAATTCGTCTTGCCTACAAGGATGTAGGTACCTGGGCGGTAGCAGGACGCGAGAGCGGAGTTATCCCTAAAACTCTCTGGCTAGATAAGGAAATAATTTAATTAATTTTAAGAACAATTAGTTAGCTCATTCCTTACCCAAATCTCAGGTTATTTAGGACGGGACAACCGAATTAAAAAAGGCCTCAAATGAGGCCCTATATAAAAACATTACTTTGTATACGCTCTAGGCATATCAGAATCTGTCGTATATCTGTCTCTTAGTTTATCGTGGCGTGACTCAGTAGACACTTCCTCACCATTGATCCAGATTTTATCGATTGTGGTGCTGAATTCGAAAGGATCCGCACTCCACATTACGATGTCTGCACGTTTACCAGCTTCAATCACACCGCCATCAATGCCCAGTGCTTTTGCTGGGTTAGCGGTAACTGCCTTAAGTGCGCCTTCATGACTCATGCCATTTGCTACAGCAATACCCGCATCAAAGCGTAGCTGGTAGACGTTATGACTACCGTCACCACCAATTGACAGGATGACATTGACACCTGCTTTCTCAAGCTTACCTGCGTTATCTAGACTTGCATGCATTGAGTCAAAGCTAGCTGGTAGGTTTGATACCGCACTCAAAATAACTGGTACTTTCGCCTCAGCTAATTGCTCAGCGACCACTACCGCATCATCTGCCCCCTGAATAATCAGATCTAAACCAAACTTTTCTTTTAGCTTAATCGCTTCAAGAATATCCGACGCCCTTGAAAGCGTCGCTATCACAGGCATGTCACCCGCAAGCACTTGAGTTAACACTTGTTCTTCTGAACTCGGTTTTCCCTCGTCTTTTTTGTCTTTCTTAGCAAGCTTTTCTTGCTGTGCTTCAAGCTTTTTAACAACGTTATCTAACGCTTTTGCACGAGACCCTTTGCTTTTGGCACCCAGATGAATAATTAACGCTGTTTGCTTGTCAGTCACACTGTTAAATTCACCAGATAAGTCAACAACAAAACCAAGCCCTGCAAACTCACTTTTACCACCCCAAGGTGCGACAAAGTTTTGCGTTACACCGCCTTTTCTTGCATAGGCAATTAAGCTACTACGTGGATTAAATGCGGTGCTTGTGTCAAAGTCTACGCCGGCATCGTCATCACCAGCATCACGAGAAGCAGCAACAGCACCGACTTCAACTAAACCAAGCTGGTTCATTGAGCCGATAAAGCCAGGAGTGATAACCTTACCGCTGGCGTCAATCGTTACATCAGCAGTCACGTTATCTGGATTAATCGCTTTTATTTTACCGTTCTCGATAACTAAAGTCGCACCTTCAAGTACGCCCGCATCTGTCGCGGTATGGATCGTTGCATTAGTAATTGCGGTAACATTGGCAAAAGCAACAGAGTGAGCTAGCAATGCGCTAGTGATCATGGTTAGTTTCATGGTTTTCATCTCATCAACTCCTTACTTTTGACCTAACATAAAATCACTAATCGCTTGATATTTTTCATCGTGACGATCATAGACTTTACCACCATCTACAAAGACCTGCTCTGCACGAGAGTACACGCTGAACGGATTGGTGTTCCAAATTACTACGTCGGCTTGTTTGCCTTGTTCAAGCGATCCAGTTTTATTCTGAATGCCTAACGACTTAGCAGCGTTCGAGGTGATCCACTTAATTGCATGCTGCTCGTTGATGTTAAAGCCAGACTGGTTAGCTGTGTTCATCACTTTTGCGGCTTCATGATTCAAGCGTTGGATTGTGGTATCTGAATCAGAATGAACTATCGCACATGAGTTTTTCACTGCATCAACAATTGCAACGTTTTCCTGAACCATATCATAGGCTTCCATCTTAAAGCCCCACCAATCTGGCCAAAGCGCAGCACAGTTACCGTTTTCACCTAACAGATCTGCAATCTTGTATGCTTCAATACCGTGGTGGAACGTCCCTGCGTGATAACCAAACTCTTTAGACAAGTCGATCATCATTGCCATTTCTTCTGCTTTATAACAATGGTTATGGATCAGGATTTCACCATCTAACACACCACGAAGCGTATCGAACTTGATATCACGTTTTGGTGCATCCGGATTCAATCCAGCAGCATATTCGGCTTCGTACTGTTCCCACGCGCGCTTATATTCACCAGCTTCAATCCAAGCTTCACGGTATCCTGCCATGTTACCCATACGCGTATAAGGGGCGACACCTTTAGAGCCGTATACACGCTTTGGATTCTCACCACATGCCATCTTTAACCCATAGGGCGCATCTGGAAATTTCATTGCTTGCATTGTTGGTGCTGGCACATTCTTTAAGGTAACACCACGACCACCAAATAGGTTTGCAGAGCCAGGTAAGATTTGTAGCGTGGTGATCCCCCCTTCTCTAGCTCGGTTAAAGCCAGGATCTTGCGGCCATACAGAATGCTCAACCCATACTTGAGAAGTATTAGGGTTAATCATTTCATTACCATCACTGTGCGACTCTACACTTGGGCTGGGGTAAGCTCCTAAATGAGAGTGCACATCGATAATGCCAGGTGTTACCCATTTACCTTCAGCATCAATGGTGATATCTGCCGTGACAGATAGGTCTTTACCAACTTGCTTGATTTTACCGTCAACGATAAATACATCACCTTGTTCTATTTTTTCACCCGTACCGGTTAGAACGGTAGCATTAGTGATTAAGGTTGACTGAGAAGGTACAGGCTTGTAAGTACTTGGGTATGGGTTTTTCTCTATGGTAACTTTTTCTTTTTGTGGGCCGTTATCCTGACAGCCCATCAAAGCTGCGGCAATGCCAGCTACGACTATGGAGGGAGCAAATTTATACATTTTTGTCATCTCTATTGTTTTTTTGTGACTTTAACTCATGCCATCGCACTTTACGCAATTATGAGTTTTAGTGACAAGTAATTACGACGAACGTCCGGACATTATAACGCATGTTGTCATCAGTGAGTAATTTAGAAAAGCCTTAGTTACCATAACCGAATGTAAATTAGCGTCAATATTGACACGTTTTAACACATCAAGTGGCATAAGTAGCAAAGAGGAAGTAAATCTAAGAATGAAGTGTTAAATTATCGATAATGGTATTTTAAAGTGAAAAAAGTTTTTGCTATTTGTATCCTTAGAAACAAAATAATTTAATACTTTACAGATAGATAGAAAATCTGCACACATTTGACATACTCTATTACATTCGGAATTACTTGATTTACAGCATTCTGCAGCAACTTTAGTAATACTAAGAACGTGTCCTAGAGATAGCCAAGGAGCTAACCATGAAACTGTTCAATTTAGTATGTGCAACCTCGCTTCTGATCGCAGGTACCGCATCTGCGGCAGACTTTGTTGCTGCGGATAATAGTAAAGCGACTAAAGTTTGTATGTCGGTAGTCAAAGACAATAAGATTCACTTGTTCCACACCATTAAAGAGAACCACCTAAAAAAACGTGTTGTAGAAGAAAAACTACATTGCAATGATATGCCAGTCGGCAAATTTGCAGCAACCTACGGGTTTAATAAAGCTGCTGACTTCCTTGGTGTAGACAGTAAAGTAGAAACCAGTATTAAAGACATCGCTAAACTAGATAAAAAGACCATTTTTGTCTCAGGATCTAAGTAGTCATGTCGACATATTTGTAAACAAAAAAAGCAAGGCGTAGCAATCCCTGACTGCGCCTTTTTCTTTGTTCAGCTATACAACTGCAGCCAATAACCCAAATAGACCCCCAAAGACGCCTCCCCATACAACTAACCAACCTAAGTGAGTCTTAATCATGTTTTGTACAATCTCCTTTACCATTTTCGGCGTTAGCTCATTAAGTCGCTCATCTACCGCTTTTTCAATGGTTTGATGTAAATCATCACCGAGTAGACCGTTACTAAGCGACTCACTAATTGCAGCATCAAACTCAGGCTGTTCACCGAGCTCAACTATTGCTAATCGCATTTTCTCAATAAATGGCTCTCGCAGCGGTTGTACAGCTTCAGTCCCACCAAACATCTGCAGCATCGCACCAAATTGCGACGCTTCAATGACACTTAACAAACGGTCAAATGCTGGATTTAAATCGACTTTATTAGCGATAGGCGCCAAGTCAAACTTTGGATGCTCCTTGCCGATAAACTTTTCTAGTTTTTCTCTACTAAAGAACTCGCTCAAGATGAGCTCTCTAATTGACGCTTTAAACGACTCGAATTTAAGCGTAATAACCCCTGAGCCATAGAGGAAAGGCACTTTCTCAAATAACATATGTACCGCTAACCAATTCGTCATTGCGCCAGATAGTGAAAACAATCCAACCGAAAACAACGTGTCGTTTTCTAGTACGAAGCCAGTACCTGTTAGCAGTATCGCCAGTAAATTGGTGATGATATTTTTATTCAATGTACTTCCCTTGGATAAAATGACAGACGCGATATTTTATTTTTTTTAGAAAAAGGCCTCAAGTATTTGTGATCTTGAGAATTTCAACCATATTTTAGAGTAAGTGAATATGTTGGATCTAACTTATGTGGAACAAAGTCAACCAACAAATCTCTGAATCTCTCCATGACACTTTTGAGTTTACTTCAAAGCAAACCTTAAAAAGTTATGGGTCTAAAAAACTTTATAAGATTGCAGACGATACCCATCAATTTTTGGTCAAAGTTGCTCCAATTCAGGCTTTAGAGCGATTTGAATGTGAAGCATCTAATCGTGAAAAGCTTATTCGCGACTCTGATTTCCTTGTGGCCGATACAATTACCCTAGGTACGAGTGTTGAGTTCTGCTTTATTGTGCTGGAATGGTTAGAACTTGATCATCGCAATGAAAACTGGCTTGAGTGCGGTCAAAGCCTTGCTAAAATGCACCAACGTCATGAACAGGAAATGTACGGCCTAGAAGAAGATAATTATATTCATGAGCTGCCGCAACCAAATCAATGGCACAAAAAATGGGAAGTTTTTTTTGCTGAGGAAAGAATTGGTTGGCAACTGCAATTGCTTGCTGAAAAAGGGATTATCCTCACTGATATTGATACGTTTGTGGAGCAGCTTAAGCCACTCCTTCCGCACCAAGTTCAACCGTCTCTGGTTCATGGTAATTTTTGGCATGGTAACATTGGCTTTAGCCATCAAAAACCCGTGCTATTTTCCCCAGCTTGCTATTACGGTGATAGAGAAGTTGATATTGCTATGGCTTCGTTATTCGCTCCGCTGCCAGATGACTTCTATCGTGGTTACGAGTCTATCTATCCACTCGCAGAAAATGCACCTGAGCGATTAGACATTTATCGCTTATATCCTCTTTTAGTGCAAGCAAACTTGTTTGCTGGCAAGTACATACGGGACGCGGCTGAACAAGTGCAAGCCCTGCTCAAATAACTGCCATATTTTCGTCACAATGCGCTATAGTTAAAAGGTATTTAGTTTGGCCAATTCAGGTGGAGGGCCAATGAAAAACCTATATCAACAACGTATTGAATGTCCGCATTGTGGACATCATATTTTTGTCAATCTTGATGCGAGTGAAGGCGATCAGGACTACTACGAAGACTGTGCTGCTTGTTGCAATCCAATACACCTAAATATGCACTTAGACCAACTGCACAATAAGCTTGAGCTTAGGGTTGATAGCGACGACGAGCAAGTGTTTTAACCAAAGCAGAAGTGCTATAGATAAAGGGCAGCTCATTTGCGAGCTGCTTATCAGGTTGGCACAACATCAGCCTGTACTTTTGGTGCCTACAGATAGACGTAAAGGGTATTACTCGGGCAAAGTACTAGTTGTGCTTCAATAGAGTTTGCTTTTTCATATAGTTTTCAACGGTATTAATAATCGTATAGGTTTGTTGGTCAACCTCAATATTCACAGTATCTCCCACACGCACCGTACCCAAATTGGTAAGCGCCAGCGTTTCAGGTATTAGGTGTAACCAAAAGCCGGTATGGTCAAGCTCCCCCACAGTCAAACTCGCACCATTTACCGCGATAAAGCCTTTGTACATAACATACTTATGCCACGCTTCTGGCAAGGCTATATGCATCCTACAGTTGCCTTCGTTGCGATGTATTTCACTGATCTTCGCGCTTGTTTGAATATGGCCTGAAATTATATGACCGCCGAGTTCTGTCCCAAATGTCATCGAGCGTTCAAAATTTACCTGCGACCCTCTTTGTACCTCACCTAGATTAGTGAGTCTCAATGTTTCATCAATCACATCAAAGCAAACTTGTCCTACCACGTCATTTTCTGGCTGTTCGAAGTGCACCACAGTTAAGCAACATCCGTTAATTGCGATGCTCGCACCCAAGGTCAGCTTATCGAGGTATTCAGCACCAACAGAAATAACTAATTTTAAAATATTATCGACCTGCTTTGCCGACACCACCGTCGCTTTTGTTTGAACAATTCCTGTAAACATATCTACCCTCTTAGTTTATCCTTGAGATTGTAGCGAAATCGCAATAAGAGATGTACTGAATTTATATTGAATATCCAACTAGATAAAAATAGTTGCGACTGCTAGCCGCAAAATTTTGCTTAAAACAAAGCACTAAAATAAACTAACGTTTTTACGCCTTAAGTAGTATCTCACCATGAATTTTTCAACTTGGGAAGCCAGACGCTTGCTTCAACTTGCGATCCCCGTTTTTCTCGCTCAAGTTACTTTAGTCTTAATGACCGTCGTTGATACGATGATGGCAGGTCAAGTCAGTGCTGAAGACTTAGCTGCTCTTTCTATTGCTACGGGTGTTTGGAACCCTTTGATTTTTAGTTTACAAGGGATCTTACTTGCACTTACGAGTATTGTTGCGCATTGCCATGGTGCTAATGACACCGCAGGGATCAAACGATTTTTCCAGCAAAGCTTGTATCTTGCTTTAGCGCTTTTTACCGTTGGTTTGGTTTTAGCGAACTTTACTTCTATGGTTTTTTCAAATATAGGAGCAAGTGAGAATGTTCAGACCCTCGCTCAAGGCTATATTGATTTTGTGAAATGGGGTCTATTGGGCTTTTTGATCTTCACGGTATACCGCAATGTCACCGAAGGGGTTGGGCAAACAAAGCCTGCTTTTTACATCAGCATTGTTGGTCTTTGTATCAATGTCGTTGCTAACTATATTTTTATCTATGGTAAATTTGGCGCGCCAGCGCTTGGTAGTGCGGGCTGTGGCCTAGCTACATCTATCGTGCTTTGGTCAATGGCAATTGCACAGTGGCTGTATAGCTTGAAGAGTAAACACATAGATGGAAAGGCCCTAATCAGCGGTTTTACTAAACCAAGTCTATCTATGATGAAATATGTTGCAGCACTTGGCTTTCCAATTGCATTGGCAACCTTCTTTGAAGTTACGCTATTTGCGTGCATTCCTTTATTTATTGCAGATCTAGGTCCTATTTCCGTATCTGGTCACCAAATTGCTGCCAGCGTCACTACTATGCTGTTTATGATGCCTTTAAGTTTGTCGATGGCTATTGCAATACGGATCGGTAATCTAACTGGACAAGGTGCCTTAGACCAACTCAAACTTTCAGTGAATACCGCGTTTCTTTTGGCCACCTTAATTGCACTATTTGTCGCACTCATTACGTATATAGGAAGAGATCAGATTGTTTGGCTCTATACCAACAATGCTGAAGTAGCCGCTCTTGCAACCAGCATTATGGTGCTGGCTTGTTTGTACCAATTACCCGATGCATTACAAGTCTCGGCAAATGGAGTGTTAAGGGGGCTAAAATATACTAAACCAATATCTTGGGTTACTTTTGTATCATATTGGCTAATTGGCTTTTCATTAGGCTATGTATTAGCAAAGACCGATTTAATAACGCCTGCAATGGGTCCTCAAGGTTTTTGGATTGGTATCATTATTGGCTTGAGTACGGCGGCAGTATTATTGGTGACATGCGTAAACAAACGGGTGAAATTTGAGATTAGTCAAGCGAATAGCTAGTACGCTAATACTTTTTACTTTGGCCGGCTGCAGCAAGCAGCCGAGCGATATTGCTGTTGAATATCAACAACGTTTGGCGAGCGCGACTGACATAGAGGTGGTACACACAGCACCACTTTACAATCCGGAGGTACAAAAAGTACCATTGCCGACAAGTGAGCTAACTATCTCTATGTTAGACATCGCGACCGCTGGACACTGCAAAGTCACAAATCTCATCGCTGCGCACAATAATCAATTAGGGAAAGTTAGTTACCCAAGCGAACGCTTGAAATACAACATCTTATTTATTCAACAAGCGCCTCTCTGCATTCAGCACCCAAACACGAGCGACGAGCTGCAACAAACATTAACTCAAGCAGTTCAGGAAAAGAAACAACAGCTTCCACGTTACTTTCTTCATATGATGACATTTGAAAGAGAGTTGGCAAGTTTGAGTTTGTTAATTGCTGAAGAAGTGCCACTAGAGCTGCCAGCAGCCCACAGCAACATGCTAGAGGCAATTAACGAGCTTGCAGAGCTGGCAATAAACATGGATACGCCAGAAAATCTCAACCCAACCACACTCACATCCGCTATAAAAGTGCTTTCTCAGCGATTTGTCTCATCTTTGGTGACGAGCGTCCGTAAGCAGACTCAACTGAATAATGTGACTACAAGCCAATTACAACAACTTAGGCTGAGAAATGATATTTGCAAAAGTGGCGGAAATAAAAAGCAGGCACAGGTCATAAACAATATCTTCAACAAATATTATTTATCCATTCTTCAGCCTTATCAGGCGATGCTCTCTCTTTCTATGGAAGAGTTGATCTCAGCCTGGCAACCTATCCACCTATTGTATCAAAATAATAACCTTGCCGACCCGCTCACGCTTCAACAACACTTGGATAACCTTAAAGATTCTGCGAAAGCACACGTAAAATGGTGGCAAAAATTTTACGAGCTGTGTGAAATCCCTCCAGTATGAACAAAAAAAAGGCAAACAATCAAAAAATTACTGAAAGCCGCTTGATCCGTTAGCTGAGTCACTATATATTACAACGCGTTGACAGGCACAGACCTGAAAACAATTAATAAGAAAATGTTATTGTACGACCGTAGCTCAGTTGGTTAGAGCACTACCTTGACATGGTAGGGGTCGGTGGTTCGAATCCACTCGGTCGTACCAAATCTTATAATACAACCGTAGCTCAGTTGGTTAGAGCACTACCTTGACATGGTAGGGGTCGGTGGTTCGAATCCACTCGGTTGTACCACTCTACAATATTTACTATCTAGTTAAATCCAAAAAGAAAAAGCATTGCCTACTCTCTATAACCCACGCCAAAGGTCGGTAATTCGGATCCACTCGGTTGTACCTATTTTAAATCTTTATAATTCAACTAAAGTCGAAAAAGATAGCACTTTCTCCACTATAATCAGGTCTATATTAAATTATTTCATTAGCATGATAAGTAAAAAAGGTACAGAGTAGTAGATTAACTTTCAGGCTTTGGGGTAGGAACAGTGAAAAGGAATTTAGCATACGATGGCCTACGTGGCTGGCTGCTAATTATTATTGCCTGTAACCATTTATATGGTCACTTCGTCCCTCAACTCACTAGAGCACCCTTAGGTTTTGTAACAGCGGCTGAGGGTTTCGTATTCTTGTCTGGATTTGTCGCATATCTTGTCTACGGAAGGTTAAGCAGTAATAAAACACAGCTTCAACGCAAAGTATGGCGGCGCTGTTTAACCATATATGGATTTCATATTACAGCCATTACCATCAGTTTCATATTCGTTTGGATATTTCCGTTTTATATCCAACAGTGGACAGGTTTTTTTAATGCAGAAAATTGGTTTAACAACCCCTTTCAAAGTTATATTTCGGCTATTTTATTGCTTGAACACCCAGGTTATCATGACATACTTATCTTATATCTTGTGCCAATGATATTTCTGCCTTTTGCAATACTTGCTATAAATCGTGGCCAACTTTGGTTAGTCGCAACTTCTTCTGTCCTTATATGGCTTTTATCGCAACACGTCACAATTCAGCCTTTAGCTGGTCCATTTAACGATATATTTTCCGATATCACAATCAATGTGAGCTACTTTGACCCTTTAGCGTGGCAAATATACTTTTATATGGGTTTTATTCTAAGCTACCTAAAACACCATAAAGGCTATTCTTTTGATTTTCCCATTGCCGTACGGATATGCTTGCTCACATGTATCACCGCTCTGTTTATTACTAAACATTGGTTTCCAGCACTGATGGAGCCGTATCTCTTAGGAAGTGGTAACGCCTCGGTAGTTTATCAATTGAGTTTATTATTAGCCGTTTACCTGTTTATGTTATTAAACCGGCATATACCGAGGCTCTTTACGCTGAAGTATCCCGTATTTTTAGGGCAACATGCGTTACCCGTATTTGCTTTCCATACCGTAGTCATTTATTTTCTGCAGCCTTGGAGCCAGGCTTACACAACGCAAACTTGGTATTGGGACTTACTCATCTGCATATTTTTCATCGGGTTACTTGCGATACCTGCAAGACTTGACCAAATATGGCGTTCCAGCAATCGAAGAAACCAACTTGGAGTACAGAGCAAGGCAGCGTAAATGCGTAGTGTTTGGGAAGATTCAGTCTTTATCCACTGTGAACTTCTTTGTCATTCCTTGACTCGCTGGAGATACAAGGCGGTAACCCAGTTTTTTATAAAAAGCAGGCTCGTCCGCAATCATTGAAACATAAGAGCCCGACAACACATTTGCAGCTAAGTAACCATCAATATATTCCATTACTGTACGCCCTAATCCCTGCCCCTGATAAAGCGGATTGACGGCAACATCGACGACCTCAAAATTGCAACCTCCGTCTCCAACCACTCGGCCCATTGCCACAAGTTGTTCGTTATGTCGAATTGCAACTCCATATAATGAGTTAGGCAGTCCCCTTGTGGCTGCTTCTAGAGATTTTGCAGATAATCCAGCGGCTATTCGCAAATCACAATATTCCTCAGGGGAAGGTACTTTCTCTTCAATTTTGAACGTCAAAATATTCACTCCTCTAATCACTAAGAGTGATAGAATAACAACTGTATAAATAAACAGTCAACTAACTCTAACTATCACCTTCCCGAGGTTCTGGTTGTGTTCGAGAATATCGTGGGCTTGCTCAATTTCATCCCAATATAACTCCTTATATATTGGTATCTTCATCGTCTTATCCGACAGGTCCGAGCCAAACTCATTCAGAAAATCTTTCACTAATTCCCTTTTATAGTCCAAAGAGCGATTTCTTAACGTACTTCCGTGCAAGTTAAACCTTTTCGCGAGTAACTTGGCAAAGTCTAGTTCTGTATATCTTCCGCCTAGCATAGCGAGCATCACACAGTGACAATCCATTGCTGCAACTCTTAGGTTCGCTCTGAGGTATTCACCACCGACTGGATCAACAATGACATTTGCTTTCAAACCAAGTTTTTTCATTTCTTCAGCAAAATCACAGTCTAAATAATTAATAGTGTGATCTGCACCCAGAGACTTTGCGTACTCGGCCTTTTCCTTGCTACTTTGGGTCGTAATGATCGTTGCACCTAGCCTTTTTGCAATCCTTATGGCAGCACTGCCAACACCCGAAGCTCCACCATGGCATAGTAAAACCCCATTAGAATTTAGCTGCCCAGTTCGCACAACCGCATCATAGGCCGTAAGATATACTTCTGCTAAGCCTGCCGCATAGCTCAATGACAAGCCTTCGGTTAATGGCATGAGTAATTCACTTTGTGCAACCACGTACTCAGCATAGCCGCCTCCAGAGGTTAAACAGAACACTTGATCACCAAGTAAATGTTCAAACTCAGGAGACGCCACTTGAACTATCGTTCCAGACACTTCCAGACCCAATATCTCACTATCGCCTTCAGGTGCAGGGTATCTCCCTTGTTTTTGCAAAATGTCAGCTCTATTAACCCCAAACGCATGCACTTTGATTAGCACTTGCTTTGCACTCAATGTTGGTGTTTCGGTGTACTGGATTTGAAGCTGAGAAGATGCGTGACTGATATAACGCATCTTCTTTGGGATCACTGAACTTTTTTCCATACTTCCTTCTCGACGAACTTACCATCTTCATACAGTTCATGATGCCATAAATTACCATCAATCTTGTAGCTGAATGACATCGTTCGACCAAGTAAGGTAGTAACATTTCCATATTCATAGGTTTCGATAAATCTATCTCCCTCTATTTTGTAACTCCCTCCACCAGCGTATTTAAACTTTCCTTCGCTTTGCGTAATGTAGCTGTGGTGAGCCTCAGTAATTAACTTTATCGACGTCAAGTTCGGCGCTTGCGCTGATACAATGCCATCTGGGGTGGCATATTTTCCCTCAACAAACTCCCAAGTACCTAAAAGTGGGTTTGCCAAAGCAACAGGACTCAATAACAATAAACTAAGTGCGGTGACTTTCATCTTATTACCTTTTAACGTTGTTTTACTCAGTTTTACATAATCACCCAACCAGGTCAGTTGAGATAATCTCAACATCAAGAATAAAATAATGCGTTCTCAGGTCTACTTACGAAGTAACCCTTGTAGAGAAAATAATGAAATTATTAATGCTAATACTGTCGTTCAATTTAATTGTATCTACACAGGCAGCCGAAATTGAAATCGAATATAAGGGCTGGATAAGTAGCAGCGATAAACAACATGTGGAAACTTGGCTAAAGCGCGGTGTTGAAACAACAGAGCATACCTTGGGAGCACTACAACAGCAGACGCTTCCATTTATTATTGAACCGAACTTATTCGCATCTGAGCCAGTGCCATGGGGTACGGTTCAACGTGGCGAACCCGATGCTATTCTACTCCAAATCAAACGATTTACCTCAAGCCGAGTGCTGATTAAAGATTGGACCTTGTACCATGAAATTGCTCACCTTTATCATCCTTTGCTTGGCCACTCCGATTTCTGGCTTGCAGAGGGACTTGCTACCTATTTACAAAATGTCATTATGCTAGAGAACAATATTTTTAATGTTGGGGAGTTTCATACAAGATTAATTTCAGGGCTCAGCCGAGGCGCAAAAAATACGCTAATGAATAAAGGGTCACTTAAAACAGTGAGCGAACATATGTGGTCATTAAACGCGCAACAAAGAGTCTATTGGAGTGGAGTTGCATTCTTTATAGAAGCAGAAATTGCACTACAGGATATGGGCAACAAGAATACTATCAGAACGCTTATTTCCTCATTTCAGCAGTGCTGTAAAAGCAGTGTAATATCAGGAGACAAAAACAGTGGACGTTTATTTATTGCGAGCCTAGATAAACTATCCAAAACCACCATATTTTCCAATCTATATGCTAACTATAAGCAGCGGGAGGATTTCCCTAACTTAAGTAAAAGTCAAATCTATAGTCTGCAGCCATTAAGATAAAGTGTTTTATGGCATCCTTGAACGGTCACTCTATCCGCTGTAAATATTTATAAGGCGTAGAAAACTAAGCTTGTTTGGTTTGCTGCTTTTCTGACTCAATAGCGGCTGTCATTGCGCCAAGTAATTCAGTTAGCTGTACTTCTACACACTCGAGTTGTTTATTCTTCAGCTTAACATCCAACTCGTTTGCGATTTTATGAATATCAATACAATCAAACATCGCAGCAGTGCCTTTAATCGCGTGAACTGTTTTTGCTAACGCATCGTAATCCTGATACTTAGCCTGGTTCTTGATCTGAATGATTTGCTCATGCAGCCCAGAAATATACTGTTGCTTTAACTGATAAAATTCAGCTTCGGGCAGATCAACTTCCTCATCGACTTGGATATCCAAATAATAGGCTATTTTTTGACTGAACACGACTCTATCGATAGGTTTTGCGAGATGATCACTAAATCCAAGTTTTAAATAACGCTCAATTTCATGCTGCATGGTGTTGGCAGTTAATGCAATCACAGGCGTGCTACACCCCGTAGCCTGAATAAAGCTAAACGCCTGCTCACCATCCATTACCGGCATTTGAATATCCATTAATATCAAATCGAAATCACTATCTAGTACCGCCTGTACCGCTAGCTGACCATTTTCAACCGCCGTCACAGATAAGCCCATACGCTCTAAAATACGCTTAATAAGCTTACTATTGTCTGTGTTATCTTCAGCTAATAACACTTCACCTTTAAGCTCTTGATTTATTTCATCTGGTATTGTGCCTTGTTCACGAACATCGCCAATTTGAGCGAGACTTTGCACCCACTTTGTTTTCTCGGTGGTATATAGGCCAACAGTAAGAGTAAAGGCAGTACCTGAACCTACCTCACTTTCTACCGAAATATCACCATCTAACTTTCTCGCTAAGCTTTTGGAAATATTTAGTCCAAGCCCTGTCCCACCATATTTCCTTGATGTGGAAGAATCGGCTTGATAAAACGCACTAAATAATTCTTTTTGCTCATCCGCTGTCATTCCTATCCCGGTATCTCGTACCGTGATCATAAGGCGCTCGTTTTGACACGCCACATCAATCGAGATTTTACCAACCGTCGTAAACTTCATTGCGTTAGATGTGAGATTTAGTAATATCTGCCGCAATCGAGTGGGATCAATAACCACAAAATCAGGCAGTGGAAAGTGATAATTCAATGCAAACTCAAGCCCTTTATCTCTAATTTGCTTACCCAATAACGAATCGACATGCGCAATTGCTTGAAAAAGGTTTGACTCCACCAACTCAACTTCTAGTTTATTAGCCTCAATTTTAGACATATCCAAAATGTCATTAATTAGTCCAAGTACATGACGCGAGTTTTGTAAAATAACAGAGATTGCGTGATTACGCTCATGCGGCTTAATATCTCCGAGCATAATGCCATCGGCATAACCAATAATTGACGTCATTGGTGTTCTTATTTCATGGCTCATGTTCGCCAAAAATCGACTTTTTGCCTCACTAGCATCTCTAAGCTCTGAAGCCACCTGCTCTAACTCATAAGTACGTTTTAACACCTTTGCTTCAAGGTTTTTATTGAGCTCTATATTTTCTTCACTAGTTATTCTAAATTTGTCCGCAACCGCAAAAGCCAACAGTAATGCATCAAGCGCAGTACCTATTAAACCGTAAAGATATAAGTTACTCGACGATTCAGGCAGCAAACTTAAGTTAGTTAAGTTGCCCACCATATTGGGGATCGCCATTGCGATATATGCCATCACAAAATAGCGAGCTGGCTTAAAGCCCTCAACCCAGCGTTTAATACCGACAAATAGTCCGAAACAGAGCGCTAACCCCGTTACTAATGTTGCCCAAATAAAGCCAAAACCTGGGAAAAGAATACAAAACGGTAGTCCAAGCGCTGCTATCACTCCGAGCCAGATAGAAATCGACACATAGTTTGGATGAACATCCTTGAGTTTTAAAAGATGGATATAAAATAACGCGTTGGTTAATGGCGCAAGGGCAAAACCTAACCAATGCAAGTTTGCAGAGTAAAATCCAAATAGCTCGTCGGGAATATGAAAGAAATGGCTCCACGCAAATACCCACACACAAGTAAATAATGCGTAATAAAAATGAGTGATATCTTTAGAGCCGATGTAAATTAATAAGTTATATAGCCCAAGAACAATGCCGACACCAAAACAAAGCGTCATGATAAGGTTTTCATAGACCACTTCCTGCTGAAAATCTCTCAGAGGCTCAATGGTCAACTTCACAGGGGTGTAAAAGAAATCACTCTCGAAGAGCGTAACGATATAATAATCTTGGTTCGGTTCTAACGTGACTTGGTTACCATAATGAAATGCAAATTCATTTTCGACCTTGCCCCCAGAAAAAACTCGCAAGACCGTTTCTGGTGTATATATCCTCGACTCTATTTTGCTCAATACCGTATTGTATGGATAGAGCACAAATTCATTCAATGGCGTTTCATTTCTGACTTTAGTCACCAAGAAATAACGACCAGAAAACAGCGCTCTCTTCTTTAGTGGCTCATGAATAGATTCCCATGCACTCAACTCATCCCAGCTTTGAGGAAACCTTGTACTAGAACTTGCCTCATAAGCCTTTCCAACATGATGTAAATTTTGATATTGCCAAGGCTGCGTCAATTTCAACACAGCCTGATCTGCATAGGCGAAACTAGAAAACAGAATTATGCTGAAAATGATCAGTAGTAAACGCATTCTAGCCAGTTACCTTAGTAAAGTTACCTGTGGTTCGGTATTTGATCTGCAAGTTTTCTACCCCCAAGTCAGGTGACTTATCTCTATATAGTGCTAAAAAAAATCAAAAGCGATATGTTACATCCATGCCTATCCTTCTCCCCTCACCTTTAAAGTCTTCCAACATTCCCAAAAAGCTACTTAGGTCAAATTTAAGATGGCTATACTCTTTATCTAGAAGATTTTTACCCCAAATACCTAACTGCCAGTCTCTATACTCCACCTGTAGATTGGCATTCCAAAGCATATAACTGGGCTGCTTAGCATAGGGAGATTCGTTTTGGTCAAAGTAATATTCGCTTTGATAATCAAATGCTATTCTACTTTTTATACTAACTTCATCCCAATTAAATGCATAATTTATTTGTCCAGAGATATTCCATTCGGATGTAAACGGTAAGCGATTGTCGGTCAATACAACGCCAACTGGATCAATAAATTCCTCAAAGTTAGCTTCAGGTATATACCCTATATCCAAGCCTATCTGAGTTTGCTCCGATAGATACCAAGTGTTTTCTATTTCAGCACCATAGATTTTTGACTTACCTACATTTTCAAGTAACTGATAAGGCGGTGCTCCAGGTACTTCTGAAGCCCGATTCATAAATACCTGTTGGTCTTTATAATCATAGTAAAAAGCGGCCAAATTTGTACGAAGTTTAAGCTCATTAAATAACAGCTTTGCTCCTATTTCATGGGCGATTAGTTCTTCGGGGCCATAACTTGCCTGTATCGCGGCATCCTTCGAAATAAGGAAGCCACCGTTATAGCCGCCGCTTTTTGCACCATTAGATAAACTATAATAAACACTTTTATCTGGTTTCACTTTATGGATAACTGACAACTTTCCAGACAAATTACTATCGGACTCTTTTCCCTCAATGTCGTAGGCAGGGACTAAAATGCCAGCGAGGTTATCTCCAAACGGTACATTTAGGTATGAGAAAGAGTCATAATTTACCTTTTCATCACTGTACCTTACTCCTACAAGTACATCTGTATGTTCACTGATTTCATATTCATATTGGCCAAACAAAGCCATTGATTTTACTTTGATATCATTGTCATAGAAAAAGGTTGCCGCACTTGCACCATTAGGGGTTCCCCTAAAATCACGTAATAGGTCATTGAAATTATCTTGGTAAATACGCTCTTCTAGTTGAAATAAGCCTACCGTCAGAAAGCCGGTTTCCATACTTTGCTCAAACCTAAGCTCATTCACCAGCTTTTCATTTTTAAGCCCTAACTCACCTTCACATAATGAAAATGGACTTCCATCACAATTAAATCCATGTATCCTATCTAAGCGATTGAAAGCCCCAAGATAAATAAGTTGAGACCGGTCATCCAGTGCATACGCGATCTCTGTTGTAACACCTTTGCTTATACTGTGATGTTTTTGATAATTATTGACCCGCACAGCCCAAAAATCGTCGCTGCCAATATTAAAGCCAAGCGCATCAACGCAGTTGCTAGTGCCCGCTTGCGCTGGAGAACATAATGAACCATCCAAAGGGTTTGAGAATAATCCGATATTCCCGACCGGCTGAACCAGTCCATTCCAATGACCATAATCTAATTTCACAAAAACACTGAACTTATCAAACTCGCCAAAATAACTTAGTCGAACATCATTTTGTTCCATATACGCCTCAGGAGCGTCAGGCTGGAGGTTATAAGTTGTGTACTCATAGTTATTGTGGCTTGCGGCAAGTCGCACCGCGCTATTTTGATCTAGGCTATAGTTGAGCATCGTACGTGCTCTTGTTAAAGAATCCGAACCGACCCCCACACTGACAGAAGCAAAATTACCATCTGTTGGGCGCGCCGTGCGCACTAAAATTGCCCCCCCAGTGGTATTTCTACCAAAAAGTGTACCTTGTGGACCTTTCAATACTTCTACTTGCTCAACATCAAACAAGTTAATGATTTGATTATTCGCAGACCCAACAGATATACCATCTAAATATACCCCAACCGGAGAAGTGTTGGCCGTATTGTAATCGACAAGTCCGACACCTCGAATGCTGACCGCTGGAGGCGTGCCCTCAGCTGCATTTTGACTGATTTTTACATTCGCAACTAAACTACCCAGTTCGGTCGTATCTTTCAGTGCCGCGTCAGTGATGACTTGTCCGGATATGGGTTTAACAGCGATAGCAACATCATTGATAGATTGCTTTCTTTTTTGAGCGTATACCTCAATGACTTCGATTTCTTCTTCGACTTGTGCTGACGTTTCCATCGAAACTACTGAGAGTAATGTTAGTGTTATCGTATTTAACAGCACATTTGGATGTGGCATAGTTTGAATCCCGAGCTATATCATGCAATTGCACTATCAGTATAGCTGAATTAAAAAGACCCCCAAACAAATGAACCCGATTACCTTTTTAAGGTTCAAGTTATCGTTCATAACGCATACAAATTATACCCAGATGGGATTTAAGCCCTGCAAATTGCAAGGCTTGAAATGTAGTTGGGCTACTCCGTCAGTATGACTAACTACTCAAACGTTAAACGGCTCAAATCCTGATTCTCCACTAATGCTTTGAGGATATCCAGTGATAGCTCTACTCGTTTGCATGCCAGCCATCACAGCAGCTTCAACACAACCTGCATTGACACCGGTTTTAATCCAATCTCCAGTAATGTAGAGGTTTTCGAAGACGCTGCCGTCCGTAGGTAGTCGAAATTGACTGCTATCAACAACACTTAACACATAACGCTCACTGGGGTCGACATTCACCCTCCAATACTGGGTGTTGAACCTAACTTCGCCTTCATTATTATCAACATCAAACAATACGTTCCAATCGAAGTCGTCACCATGATAAGCCTCTGGCCACAGTGGCTGCATCTGTAATCTAAGTTTTTGCAATGCGTTTTCTTTTACCTGAGCTTTCATGCGTTCAGGAAACTCATGATCGCTCGGAGGTGGATAATCTGCGCAGGTAAAAGCACTACAAAAGTAGGCAATGTTCTTGGGCTGAGTATTTGGCCAATCTTCAACCTCAAGTAAATTAGACATCGCAGCCCAAGTATCAAAGGGTTGAGAAAATGCGCTTAATATTGGTGGCTCATTACTGCCAGAAGGGTCGTGAAAACCCAGTTCATTGTCAGTTTTAGTGAGCCACAACTGTAATGCTTGAGTCGCAACAGTTTTGACCTTTTCGGCTTGCAACCTTAAGTTGTCATCTTTAGCCAATAATTGCTGACAAAGTGGCTCAAGACCTGCTACTGAGATCCCAAAAATCACTAAATCGAAATCAGTACCTTTATTCAGCGTTTTTCTCGGTAACCTCTGTCCAAATGCTTGTTGGTAAACCGCCTCCCAATTAGACCAGTAAGACTCAAGGTTAATCTCATGTTCTTTAAGTAGTGCCACTTGCTGCGGGTCAATTTGCTGCCACAGTGGAAAGCTTGGCCAGCATGGCAAGTCTTTGACTAATTCCAGAGGCTCGTAACATTGCGATTCCTTTAGTTTAACCTGTTGAATTAATTGAATACTATCAACATAATGACCATCATCATCCTGTGCACAATGTAACGATTCAACCTGATGAAAAAACGCAAACTTAACGCCTCGATGTTTAAGCAGCTCATAGATAGGAGAGAAAATAATATCTCCCATCCCCGCTTGCATTTTCCACATCACGCCACCGCGATAACACAGCATAATCCGAAGCATAGCCAAAGCCGCAACTCCCGCTTCGACATTCGGCTTTTTAAAATCACCGTCCTCATAGCCAAAAACGAGGTCATAAAAGCCGCGAACAGGCGCAGACTCCACAGACAGCGATTCATTTGCGCCATTGCGCTTGAGCCACTGTTTAAAATCGTATCGATCAAGATAACCAAACCCTCGTGAATAGACTTTGTCACGGAGCATGCCTATGGTCATCGCAACACCTAAATCTATACATATATACAGACGTCTAATGACTGGGTTGTCATCAATTAAGTCGTTTACTTCAGACTGCAACCAACGCCTAATTTTTCGAACCATATACCAAACAACTAAGTGATCTTTCTTATTCTCTAAACGATGATCAGCTTCACGCACCGTCAAAAAATTACTGAGTTGCGTTATTAACAGCTTTGGTGTGGATACAACCTCTTGAACATGGTTTTCTGCGTCATCAAATAAGGTCTTGGCTTTATCTTCGACACTATCAAAAAAGCTTTTAACTTCCTGCCCCAAGTGAGCAAGCAGCGTTTTATCTCTTTCTTTTTTAGTTTTGAGTTGTGTGGATTTGTGCGTTTTCTCAACTTCACATTCCAAATCGTCAACCCACTTGTGTAGCCAAGCCGCAAGTAATTTTAAAATCTGCCAAAAATGTAAATCGAGAGTGCCATTTGCTGGATTACCTGGGATCTCAGGGAAATCTACCGACCAAGTTTGCCATTGCTGGTCGATATATTCTTGCAGCACCACCAAACTATGCGGTTTTAGTGCTTGTTGCCAAGTGTGAATGGGGACATCACTTGAGCGCTCAAGCTTATTATAAACTGTCTCAATTGCCCTAAAAGAATTGACATAGGCACCAAACCAAACGTGAAGACCATGCTCCTCTATACGCTCGCCGTATTCAGCATTACGACCACTCGCCCCTTTGCCCCCCAAACGCCAACCTTGCTGATAAACGGTAATATCATAGCGCTCTTGCCAATCTTCTTGTTCAGTCATGTATACCGCAGCTGTCATCGCCGAAACGCCGCCGCCAAGTATTGCTACTTTTTGTTTACTCATAAGCCTTCCTTTTTCAAACGTGTTGACGAGCAACACCTAAAGCCACATAGGAAGACAACTAAACATGCAAATATCGCTTTAGTAAAAATCGTGTTTTTTTATGCCGCAAATACACTAACGATGGAGATTAGCCATACTCTGAGCACTGGAAACAATTTCTTCCACACCTGCCTGATCGAAGTCCATTTTCACAAAGTAAGGTAGTTTGACCTCGCTTTTGCCTAATGGAATGCCAAACATTTTATCGAGTGGAAACGCATCCATTCGTTGTAGATTCAAGCTTAAATCATCTTTGATAAAACCAATTTTGTGGATTTTCTTCACCTCTGAAGGGGAATGTACCACTGCCGAATATACAGACTTCTCGGCATGGCCATCTGGGAACTGCTTAAATAATATTTGATCCATTTGCGGGTGGGTAAAACCCGATAAGAACTGCTTAAGAAATTGGCTATCGACATCTAAATCAGACACTGAATCTTTGAAAAGCTCAGCAATTTCTTCACCCACTTCCAACACTTCTTTTAGCCATGACTCTCCGTCATCCTCAGGTTCAATGGATAACAATTCATGCCATGCCATTTTGACGTTGGGATCAAATTCCTTAAAGGTCTCCAAGGAGAGGGAAAAGTTCAGTGGGTCGCCAAAGTTATCAGGCATTTCGTAGCGACATAAATATTTGTTGTAGCCCCATATTTCTCGACCATTTATCAGCGCGTTAATATTGTTGACAGAGATAAACGCAGGATACCAATACAGATGCTCTGCTTTTAACGTTTCGAGATTGACTTGCAGAATTGGTAACCAGACAATGACATCGGTTTCTTGCATATATCCATAATTACTAAATGGCGGCACTTTTGATGCGATATTTTCAATATCCGTAAAGGTCAATAAGCACCAATCCGTTAAAGCCCTGAATACAAATTCACTACTAGAAACCGAATTCAGCGTTTTATCAACATAGGCTTGGATTGTTGATTTCTTTCCTTTGACAAAGAAGCCATACATTTGTGCATTTAGCATTCTACATGGAGGTTTGGCGAGCAGATTACTATAAAAATGTTGATAATCAGGCAACTCGGGATACATCTTTCACTCCTTAAAGTATGATAAGTTAGTGTTTAGTGTAGTTCGCTCAAGCCGCTTTTGCGTATGTTGTTACGAAAACTCCGCCTCTCGTTGCACAACCTCGATATAGTTGCGTGCCTCTCGCTGGCAAAAATACTGATAATGCGAGTATGCGTACTCATCATAGTTACCCGAGAGCTTGTTCATAAAACCGTGTAAATATCGCGTTCGGATACAATCCAGCCCTTTTTTATCTTTTAACTGTTCTATAACGGGCTCAACGTCAAAATGAGATTCAACTTGAGCAAAGAAGATAGACACATCGCAACTAGGCTTAATATTTAGATGGTTACGTATTTGGCTGGGATAAAATGCGATAAGCTGCTCAACAGAGTGAGATGCACCTTGTTCAGACAATGCAATCCACGCTGCAGCTCCGCCTGCACTAAAGCCAATAATAAGTTTTGGTTTGTATTCAGAAATCGCTGCTGATACTTTGTCAGCATATAAACGATGACCACACTGCGCCAAAAACAGCTCATAACAATCCGACTCAGAGACACTGTTTGGTTCTTCTATAAATGGTGAAAGCACCTGCACGTCACTTCCAAGTGATTTAGCAAAACGATCAATATGATCCGTATAACCGAAAATATCGGTAACGATTAATATAGCCATCGGTTTTCCTTATTAATAATTTATAGTTATTGGCTTGTATGACTTTCCTTGCCATGCGGCCTTATCTACTTATATTGGATTGACGCGCTGCAATCAAACTCTATATTCGATCGCTTAACTACGCTTTAACTAGCGCGCTTTTACCCAAAACTAAAACCTCTTTTAAAGCTAGCATACCGCCAACCTCTGTAAACATTAAATACAAATTAAATAAACATTAATTTAATCATCAATATCGCAAACAATGCTAAGCTTATTGTAAGTTCAGCAAGAGTGACCCAATTTGATCAAAATCATCTTACTCCTCTTCATTACCTTTCAATCCAGTTTTGTATTTGCAAAACAAATAACTTGGATTGCGATAGACTTCGCGCCTTATTATATCCTTTCTGACGATTTGGAGGGGCAAGGACGGGACGAGTTATTGATAAAACTCATCCAACAACAGATGCCTGACTACACCTTCAATTATAAAGTGTTCCCCGCATCGAGGGCGATACATGAGCTCTCTAATTTCAACAACCAATATTGTATGATCTCCCTCTATAAAACACCCGAGCGGCAAAGACATATCGCTTTTAGTGATGAGTATTCTACCATTGGATTGTCAACCTCTGCCGCACTAAGGAAAGATGTCGCACAGTCGCTTGGCATTACCAATAGCGCAATTGATTTGGAAAAGCTCGTAACTGAGCACGGCCTAACCGTAGGTGTGGCGGCAAATCGATCGTTTGGTCATGAAGTTGATGCGTTATTGGCGAGTTTGCCTACCAAGCAAGTGCTTGTAAGACCAGGAAGAGATACATTAGAGAGTTTGACTATCATGCTACTCAAAAAAAGAGTCGACGTGATACTCGGATACCCAAGTGAACACCACTACCACAAATTGCATGTTGATAAGCAAGATGAATTGACACAAGTTAGATTGAGTATCGCCTCGCAGATAACTGCTGGATATGCAGGCTGTAATAACAATGCGATTGGTAAGGAACAAATAGCTGCAATTAGCGAAGCGTTAAAACAAGCCCATAAAAATGAGCAGTTTAGACTGGCTATGTCTCGTTGGTTACCAGAGCAATTTCAACCACAGCTAGCTAGTATTTTTAAAAACTAACTTTCTAAAACTAGGGCCTGTTTATCTTTGCTGTTTGATTTTTGTTCTCCTGAGTGTGTTTTGGTCGCGACGCTCGACTTGCCGCCTAGTAATCTAGGCAAAAGTTGAGCAACAATGAACAAAGCGCACTCAGGTGAACCCAAAGCGCAGCACCACGTATGTAGTAACACGTGGTGCAAGTTGAGATTACTTACGAATACCTTCTAAGTGCAAACCAATGGTAACGTGTGTTGATGCCGGACCTAAATCATAGTCGATGTCATAATCAGCAAGTTTTAACTGGGTTTCGCCTTCAAAGCCAACTCGGTATCCACCCCAAGGATCTTTACCTTCGCCCACTTTTTGAATATCAAACTCGATATTCTTTGTTACCCCATTGAGCGTGAAGCTTCCTTTCACCTTCGCATTTGTATCATCGCTAAAAGTAATTGAGTTACTCTTAAAAGTCGCCTTAGGGTTTGCTTTAACATTTAAGAAATCATTACCGCGCAAATGCTTATCACGCTCTGCATGGTTCGAATCAACAGAAGCGGTATCGATCACTACATTGATTTTTGATGCATTTGGATTTTTTGCATCATAGCTGAAGTCGCCTTCGAAGCTATTAAATCGACCATGCAACCAGCTGTATCCTAAATGTTTAATTTTAAAGTTTACAAAGGCATGTGCACCTTTAGTATCAATTACATAATCCGCGGCATTTACTCCGGCCGATAAGGTCATAGCCGCCATGCTTAATGCAATGATTGTTTTTTTCATGTTTTAATCCTCAACTTTTGTAGCGTTTGGTACCTTGAGCATGCGAACTAAGGTACGATCTCTATTAATAAAGTGGTGTTTTAGCGCTCCCACAATGTGTAGCACTACTAATCCAATGAGCCCCCAAGCAATGTACAAATGCACAGTGCCTGCAATATCGCTTTGTTCTTCAAATAGCTCTCCAATACCCGGAACAGAAAACCAGTTAAATACCTCAATTGCTCTGCCATCTGAGGTAGAGATTAAGTAGCCTGTGACAAACAGCCCAAACAAGCCAAGATACAAAACGACGTGAACGACATGCGCTATTATGTTTTGCAATTTATCTATGGGAGTTGCTTCGCTTTCGGGTCTCACTTTAGGGTTAGTGAACTTCCAAATCAGCCTAAGTACTATCAAAGCTGCCAGCAGTATCCCGATGCTTTTGTGAATGTGTAAGCCGTCACGGTAAAAAGGATCGTAATAACTGAGTTCGACCATGTACAATCCAAGGCCAAACATGCCAAATACCACAAGCGCACTGAGCCAGTGAAAGATGATGGCTAACAAACCATAGTTTTGTGATGTATTTTTAAACATAATATTCAGCTAATAAAACTCATTCTCAATAAGAGTAAGCTTATACGCTAAAAGTTCAGAGAGAAAGGCATAAATTTAGCGTCAGATTGTGCATATATGCACACAAAAAAGGCGCTTCATAATACAAGCGCCTTGAGTCGGGGGGAGTGTAAACTAATTTTTATAGAAGTAGCTGTCCTTGGTGATGCTAATCTTGGCATCTTGCTGCGACTCTATCGTAAATTGGATTGGAGTCCGTTTACCTTTTAGCTCATAGCCATCAGCGGTGACCGTTACAGGGATTAATGCCATGTCGCCGCCAGCGATATGCGTTGTGATTGGGGCTGTTAATTTCGCATCTGGTAGTCCCTTTAAGCTCACTGTGTAAGTTAAATCATGCTGTGTTTTGTTTATGACACTTAAGGTATATGGGTTCTCGACTAACCCCTCATAATTAACACGATAAAGCGCATTACGGTCGCGAATGACAGAAGCTTCTATTGGTGTACGATTGAATGCCCAAATCACCATTGTGACTACTATCAATACGGTAATAGCACCATAGCCTACTATTTTTAACCTAAACGGATTGGATTTTTTACCCGCTTGTTGATGCTCACTTTGATACTTAATCAAATCTGGCTGATAGCCGAATTTATTCATCGTTTCGTTACACGCATCGATACATAAGCCACAGTTAATGCATTCGTATTGCAAGCCATTACGAATATCAATACCAGCTGGGCAAACTTCAACACATAAATTACAGTCTACACAGTCGCCGAGCCCCAGCTGTTTTGGGTCTTCTTTGCGTTTACGACGGCCCCTATTTTCACCTCGTTCGCTATCATAGGTGACAACTAACGTATCTTTGTCAAACATCACCGATTGGAAACGAGAATATGGACATGCCACGGTACACATTTTTTCTCGCAGAAAGCCCGCGTTTCCATAGGTACACAGTGCGAACAAAAATACCCAGAAGGAAGTAAGACCAGTCCACTCAAGCGTAAACATGTCCAGATACAGCTCTTTTGCAGGTATAAAATAGGCCATAAATGAAGTGGCAGTAAACACCGAAATTATCAACCAAATAGCGTGTTTGGCCGTTTTCTTAGCGACTTTTTTGCTATCCCAGTTTGATTTGTCCAACTTTATTCTTTGGTTGCGAGTCCCCTCCACTCGGTGCTCAACCCAAGTGAACATCAGCATCCAAATTGTTTGTGGGCAAGTATAACCACACCACACGCGACCCAGCCAAGTCGTGACAAAGAATAAAGCAAAGGCACCCACCATAAAAATCCAGGCTAGAATCATAAAGTCTTGAGGGAGAAAGGTGGCACCAAATATCCTAAATTGCTGCTTACCAAAATCAAGCAAGATGGCCTGCTGCTCGTTGTACGGGATCCAAGGAATGAGAACGAAAGTTAACATTAAAAACCAGCCAAGGTTTCTTCTTATTTTTTGGAAAAAACCTTTTTGCTCTCTGACGTAAATAGGCCCTTCTTGTTTATAGGGCTTAATGATCATGTCTTCTTCTTTGATATCAAACTTCATGTTATTTGCTACATTGGTAATACACGAGTTTGATATTGCAACTTTCAGACCAATCTGAAAGTTTATAACACTTTGATTTTTAGTGTATTTATTTTTATAATATTTTCAATGTCGCGAAATATCACGAATAGGCGCGAAATATCACGAAAGTTTAGCAATTTTTAGTTTTTTCATTTTCGACCTTAGCGTACTTTCGGGTAGTCCTAACTTATCAGCCGCCCCGTTGCTGCCAGCGATCTTCCAATTACTTATTTCTAGCACTCTTAATATGTGCTCAGCTTCCGCTTGCGCTAAAGTCAGTTCACCGTTTTCAGATTTATGCTGCTCAGTAGCGTTAAGTGCTTGAGATAAATCAAGTAAACGACCTTTAGATAATATCGCTTCGCGCTCCAACACGTTTTGAAGTTCTCGAATATTGCCAGGCCAATCATAACGCTGTAACGCATGAATAGCCTTTTTTGAGATCCCGCGTAGTTGCTTACCCAGCTTTTTGTTGAGCTGCACGATGAGGTTGTTGGCCAATACGGGTATATCCTCTATACGCTCTCGTAGTGCAGGCACTCGAATAGGAAAAACGTTTAAACGATAATATAAATCCATTCTAAACCCTCCCTCTTCGACCATTTTCCATAAATCTCTGTTGGTCGCCGCGACTATTCGTATATCTACTTGGATCGACTTACTTCCCCCTACACGCTCAAACTCTCGCTCTTGTAGTACACGTAATAACTTGCTTTGCGCTTCTAGCGGTAACTCACCAATTTCATCTAAAAATATGGTCCCTTTATCCGCCAACTCAAAACGTCCTTTACGTTTTTCATTCGCTCCAGTGAATGCACCTTTTTCATGTCCAAACAATTCAGATTCGATCAAAGTTGGTGAAAAAGCAGCGCAATTTACTTTAACGAAAGGTTGCGATGAACGCTCACTAAGGCGGTGCAGATTTCTGGCAACAAGCTCTTTACCCGTGCCATTTTCCCCTAAAACCAATACCGTACTGTCGGTCTGACTAACCAGCTCTAGCTGCGCCAACATAGCCTGAAATATTGCGCTACTGCCCACCAAACCCGAGTCTTGCCAATTTTCATTTAATGTTTCTAGCAGGTAGGCATTTTCATCTTTAAGTTGCTCAGTAAGTACTTGAACTTTATTCAGCGCCTCTCTTAGGGCATTTTCAGTTTTGTGCTGTTGCGATACATCGCGAAATATCGCGACCGCACCGATAATTTGCTGATCTTTAAAAATTGGCGTAGAGGTGTATTCCACAGGAAAGCAACTTCCATCTTTACGCCAGAACACTTCATTGGTTACCTGTCGTGTTTTACCATCAAACATCGTTTTGTAGATGTTACATTCATCAGCAGGATAATCACTCCCATCTGCATGACTATGATGATGGTACTGATGTATTTTCTTCCCCAAAAGCTCATCACTTTGCCATCCAGTCATACGCTCTGCGGCCGGGTTTACAAAAACAGCGTTACCAGAAAGGTCAAAACCATAGATCCCCTCTCCAACCGCATTCAATAATAATTTAGGGTCCGCCAAAAAGTGTTTGATAATAGACATAGCAATCCTCGCGATATTTCGCGAGCATTATATAACTATAGCCTTTTACTGTCAGCCATGAGTTTTGCTTAATAACCTGAACCCGGGATAAGAAGTGAGTTAATCCACTAAAATATCCAAGTTCAAAAGCGTAATATCACTCTAGCCAGAAGTTATTTCTTAATACAAGGCAAATTTGTGCGTCAATAGCTGGCCTATTGCAAGCAAATTTAACGCAGTAGTAAGGAATAACAACTGCTAGAGAACAAGTTGTTATCCCGAGTTCAGGTTTAATAATCAGCATCGTCACAACAAATATGCATTTTTCACCCATGAAAGTGTAAAATGAGAGAAAGCTTATAACTTGAGTAACTGCGTGGACAAATCAACTTATATTCCCAGCGCGTTTCTAGACGACATAAAAACCTACTTACCAGGCCACCTTAGCATCGAAGACTTTATAGATAAGTGCCAGTCTCCTTTACGCCGAGCAGTCAGAGTCAATACCCTAAAAATGTCCATCACGGAATTCTTAGCCTACTGCGAAAAAAGTGATTGGCAGGCAGAGCCAATCCCTTGGTGTGAGGAAGGGTTCTGGATATCAAGAAGTGAACAAGAGGAAGCTAATCTTGCTATCGGCAACACAGATATCCATTTAAGTGGCTGCATCTATGTCCAAGAAGCAAGTTCTATGTTGCCGCCCACGGCACTGAAATCGACTATCTGCAGTGATGATATTAATTTGGATATGGCGTCAGCACCGGGTTCGAAAACTTCGCAACTCGCAGCTTATATGGATGGACGTGGCGTACTAATCGCTAATGAGCTATCGTCATCTCGACTCAAAGCGCTTGCGGCAAATATGAAACGTATGGGTATACGAAATGTTGCGTTATCTCACTTTGACGGCTGTATCTTTGGCGATTATATGCATGAATGTTTTGATAACATCTTACTTGATGCACCATGCTCTGGAGAAGGCACTGTTAGAAAGGATCCAAATGCCCTTAAAAACTGGTCAATTGAGTCTAATGTTGAAATAGCACAAGTGCAGAAGCAACTGATAGACAGCGCATTTCAAGCCTTAAAGCCAGGTGGCACCTTAGTGTATTCAACTTGCACATTAACACCGTTGGAAAATCAGCAAGTATGCCAACACCTCATTGATAATTATCCTCAAGCAGTAGCAGTCGAAAACCTATCGACTTTATTTGAGGGTGCTGAAAAAGCAACAACGTCCGAAGGATACTTGCATGTGTGGCCTCAGCTATATGATAGCGAGGGGTTTTTCATTGCTCGATTTAAGAAGTTACACTCTGTTGCCGTTAAAAACCCAAAACAGAAAAAAGGCGCTTTCCCTTTTGAAGTACTAGACAAGAAAACCACTCAACTATTGTTATCCGTACTAAAGAAACAGTTTGGTATTGCCCAACTTGACGGTAAGTTGATGCAGCGCGATAAAGAGGTGTGGCTATTTCCTGACAACTTTGAAGCAATCCAAGATAAGATCAAATATTCTCGCATAGGGATTTTAATCGGTACTACCCATAAAAACGGGGTAAGATTAGAGCATGAGTTTGCCACTACTTTCGGTCACTTAGCGTCTAAAAACACTTTAGCACTAACAAAAGAGCAAGCAAAAGATTACTTTAATGGCAAAGATATACGCCTAGATGAAGTTACCAAACTAACGGGAGAAGTGATCCTCACGCTATGTGGCAGTGCCATCGGGTTAGGAAAATGGCAAAAGAATAAAGTTAAAAACAGTTTGCCTCGGGATTTAATTAAAGACGGCCTGTTGATAACTTGGGTATAACCTGAATATACCCTTTTGATATTTTTAAGACCAATTACGAATATAAAGAACAACTCTTTGTTTTATATAAACTTAATAAATCATTCATTTATTTGTAAAAAGAATGAAAGGTTAACTAAACTTAACAGTACTTTCTACTTCTCCCTACAGTCTTAGAAGGTGTTTTTAGTTAGCGCACGGCTCAATCTTGAGCCTTTCCCTAGGCCCAGAACTTAGCAGGTAAGTTTCTGGGCGTTTTTTTATCAGTTAACCAGAGGCTAGTTAGGTCAACATTTCGAGTTCTGTGATGATCTGCATCGCTGCTTCATTACTGTCACCGCACACATCTTCCATGGCCTTAAATTGCAAACACACCTGTGGGCGCTCTGGCTGGTTAAACAGTTTACACAGATTATTTTCATCTAGTTGAATACACCGCTCCCCCGCAGGTTTACCATTTGGCATACCGGGAATGGGTGTTGAAATACTTGGTGCTATACAACAAGCGCCACAACCAAGCCTACAATCCATTCTGTTTCTCGCAATTTTGACAATAAGTGGTGCATTTTATCGAAAAATCGACTACACGTAAAAGCATCAATCGCTTTTAAGAATGTAACGATAAATTTAGGTACGCAAAGCTTTGTTACATATTCAGTCTGGATTTAAACACCTCGACATAACTATTCGCGTATTCTTAAGCTCATCGATGATCTAGAGCCGTTAATCTGGGTCATCAAGAATCATTCAACAGGAAGGATTTTAACGTGGCTAGTAAAAAACAAATAATTCTACCAATTGCCGTTCTTGCGGTGGGAATTGCAGCGGCTGTTGCCATGTCTGCAATGAAACAACCTCCAGAAGAGAAGAAAGAAGAAATAGTACATCCTCTCGTACAGGTTCAGCCTATTCATATCGCTCCAGTGAGGCTCAACGTATCGTCATACGGTATCGTGATGCCAAAATACAGTACTGAGCTTGTTGCTCAGGTCAGCGGTCAAGTCATTTCATTGTCTGACAAGTTTGTCAAAGGTGGCTTTGTCAAAGAAGGTGACGTGCTTGCTCGCATCGACCCGAATGACTATGAAGCGTCGCTGATTGAAGCCGAAGCGGCTTTAGCACAAGCCAGCTCAGCGCTAGAAATAGAACAAGCTCAGGTGCAAGTAGCAAAAGCAGAATGGCAAAGGATTAAAGCAAACGCTAACGAAAAAATACCTTCCGAACTTTATTTAAGAAAACCTCAGCTCGCTGAAAAGTTAGCAAGCTTTAAAGCGGCGCAGGCTGCAGTGAAAAGAGCGAACCGAAATTTAGAGCGTACTTATATCAAAGCGCCTTACGATGCGATTATAGAGTCTCGTACCGTAAGCCTTGGTAGTGTAGTTAATCCCGGTAATGGCTTTGGTAAACTCAATGCGACATCTGTTGCAGAAGTACGCCTCCCTGTTGCCGATAATGAATTGAAATACTTACCGCAACAAGGTGTTGGCACCGATGTCGTGATCACAGCAGAAGTCGCTGGTCAACCGATGAGTTGGAAAGGTGAAATAGTCCGCAGTGAAGGCGTTATCGATAACAAAAGTCGCATGACCTACCTTGTTGCTCAAGTCGAACAGCCTTATCACAACAACGTAAAACCACTACGTTTTGGCGCTTATATCAATGCTGATATTCAAGGTTTGTTAGTGCAAAATGCCACTATGCTTCCTCATCACTTAGTGAAAGAAGGTCGCGTTGCAACATTGGATGACGATAACAAGCTGAGCTACAAAAAGGTCAATATTATTAGAGAGTACAATGGCATGGTCGTCGTTGATAACGGCGTTGAGTCAGGCCAACAGATCATTACTTCAGCACTGGACTACCCTTCAGAAGGGATGCAACTACGTACAGATGATACTCCTTCGCAAAGCGCTAACACCCAATTGGCGCTCAAAGAGGAGTAAGGTTTATGCAGAGTCAAAGCACAGAAAAAGGCTTAATTGCTTGGTTTGCACGTAACCCAGTTGCAGCAAACTTATTGATGATATTTATTATTGTGGGCGGCTTGCTTACCGCGTTTTCGATCCGCAAGCAAATGTTTCCGCAATATATAAGTAACTGGATAAGTGTTCAAGCAGTGTATCCGGGCGCGGCACCTCAAGAAGTCGAGGAAGGGATCACGATTAAGATCGAGGAATCCATGGAAGGTCTAGAAGGGATCAAGCGCTTGATCACCTACTCTAACCGTGGTAATTCGCAAACTTGGATAGAAGTAGACGAGCAGTACAACACTAAAGAAGTACTCGACGAAATAAAAATGCAAGTAGACTCCGTCTCAACTTTCCCATCAGGGATGGAGCGTCCTATTGTACGTCACGAAAAAGAAAACCAAGAAGTAATGTGGTTGTCACTCAATGGCGACTTGAGTCCCCATGATCTTAAAGAGCTTGGTAATCGCATTCATGAAGAAATGCTGTCGTTACCCGGCGTTAACCTTGTGCGTTTTGATGGTGGCCTGGACTACGAAATCTCTATTGAGATAAGCCCGGATAAAATGCGTGAGTACGGCCTAAGTTTTAGAGCAATTTCGGATGCAGTAAAGAGCTTCTCAGCGAACATGTCTGCTGGCCAAATTCGCTCCGAGAATGGCTATATTTCAATGCGAGTTGAAAACCAAGCCTATCGCGGTGACGAGTTTAGAAAACTCCCCTTACTAACTCTACCAGACGGCGCACAGGTTAGCTTAGGCGATGTCGCCACCATTAACGATGGCTTTGAAGAAGGACTGCAATACTCTAAATACAATGGTAAGAACTCACTGGTGTATGAAGTTAGCGCGTCAAAAGACCAAGACATCACCAAAGTTGCAGATATCATTAAGAACTATCTTGAGGCCAAGAAAGGTTCACTGCCACAAGGCGTAGAACTTGAACCTTTTATTGACTTGACCTATTACCTCAATGGCCGCCTTAACATGATGCTGGAAAATATGGCGTTAGGTGGGGTATTAGTTATGCTAATGCTTGCTCTATTTTTACGTGTGCGTTTAGCATTTTGGGTAATGATGGGGTTGCCAGTTAGCTTCTTAGGTGCATTTTTAATGATGCCAATGGGCTATTTAGACGTAACGATTAACTTAGCCTCACTGTTTGCCTTCATTTTGGTGTTGGGGATTGTCGTTGATGACGCGATAGTCGTCGGTGAATCCGCCCATGCTGAAATAGAAAAACATGGTCATAGCCTAGATAATGTCGTTCGTGGCGTAAAACGTGTTGCTATCCCAGCCACTTTTGGTGTGCTTACTACTGTTGCTGCTTTCTTGCCGCAAACATTAGCAACCGGCCCAACGGCAGCATTTTCTAAAGCAATTGGTGGCGTAATAATTCTTTGCTTACTATTCTCTTTGGTTGAATCTAAGCTGGTTTTACCTGCGCATTTAGCAGCGATGAAAGATAAACCAAGCAACCCTAAAAATCCGTTCCACCGCCTCAGGGAAAAAATGGATAGCGGCCTTCAATCTTTCATTGAAAACACGTACCGCCCATTCATTGTACGCTGTATTCACTACCGTTATACCGTTATCGTTGGCTTTTTAACCATTTTAATTGTTAGCGCGGGGATGTTTGCTGGTGGCTTAGTGAAGTTTGTTGCTAACCCAAAAATCCCACATGATTTTCCACGTATCTCGATTGATATGAACTTATCTTCGTCAGAAAACGCGACGCTTGAGTCAATTCAAAAAGTTGAGCAAATGGTACTGAATGTCGACAAAGAAATTGAGGCTGAGTATGGCAAGAAAATGATCCGTGATTACATGGTGAATATGAATGGCCGCACAAGCGCAAATATTATGGTGATCTTGGTTGAACCAGATGCACGTCCAATCGATACCTTTGCACTCAGCGCCCGCTGGCGTGATGCAATGCCTGCACTGCCAGGTGTTAAATCGCTAAACATTCAAGATAGCATCATGAATGGTGGTCGTGATGACGGAGATATTAGCTTTAGATTAGAAGGTAAACACAAAGAAGAGCTCCGCGAAGTCGCACAGAAACTAAAAGACAAGCTAGCAACTATTGAAGGTGTTGGTGATATCAATGACTCTATGCAATCAGCAACCGATGAAGTGCAGCTTGAGCTTAAACCATTAGCGTATAGCCTTGGACTGACGTTGGCGGATGTTGCATCCCAAGTAAACTTCAGTTATTACGGCCTTGAAGCACAGCGTATTTTACGTGATGGTGAGGAGATCAAAGTAATGATCCGATACCCTAAAGAACACCGTGATGCCATTAGTGATATTCAGGATGTGCGTATTTTAACGCCTCAAGGTGCAGAAGTGCCGTTGGTAGAAGTGGCTGATGTAAAATTGGTTGATGGTGTGAACCGAATTCGCCGCGAAAACGCCAAACGCACGATTAATGTTTGGGCATCAGTTGATACAGAAATCGCACAACCATTTGAGATAGCAAAACAGGTTCGTGACGAATATCTTCCGAGTCTATTAAAGAACTACCCTAGCGTTCAAAGTGCAGTGGCGGGTCGCGTACAAGAAGAAATGGACAGTGTTGCTGAGCAAATTCGTGACTTTGCCCTGTCATTAATGATTATCTTCGCACTACTGGCAATTCCACTACGCTCTTATTCTCAGCCTGTCATCATTATGTCTGTGATCCCATTTGGTGTGGTCGGCGCGGTATTCGGTCATATGATATTGGGAATGACAATGAGTAGTTTGTCGTTCTTTGGTATTATTGCCGTGGCAGGGGTTGTAGTGAACGACTCTTTGGTTATGGTTGATTTTGTCAATAAAGCACGCGAAGAAGGTATCGATTTAAAAGCCGCGGCCGTCGAGGCCGGATGTAAACGCTTTAGAGCAATCTTGCTCACTTCGTTGACCACCTTTATCGGACTTGTACCAATCATTATGGAAACCAGCCTGCAAGCTAAAATTGTCATTCCAATGGCGGTATCGCTTGCGTTTGGTGTGTTGTTTGCCACGGTGATCACCCTCGTACTTATCCCTTGTCAATATGTGGCACTTGAAGATCTTAAACGCGTTGGCCGCAAATGGTTTAAAGGTAAAGGCTCGGCTGATAGCCAACAAACGACACCAGAGCTAAATTCTAATACTCACTAAGTAACACATTACTAGCCCACAAAAAAGCTCGGAAATTTCCGAGCTTTTTTATTTTTTAATACAGATGTTACTGACTGTAATGCGCAAAAAAGCGCTTTACTCTATCCATTGCAGGCTGTAAATCATCTTTATGTGGTAAAAACACTAATCTAAAATGATCCGCACTAGGCCAATTAAAAGCACGTCCGTGGACAAGTAGAATTTTTTCTTCTTTGAGCAAATCCAGCACCATGCGCTCATCATTCTTAATATTAAACCGCTTTACGTCGACTTTTGGAAACGCATAAAGCGCACCCTTTGGCTTTACACAGCTTATCCCTTCGATATCGTTTAAACCTTTAAACGCAATATCACGCTGCTCATACAAACGCCCACCCGGTTCAATGAGTTGGTCGATGGATTGTATGCCTCCAAGCGCTTGTTGAATGGCAAACTGTGCAGGAACATTGGCGCATAATCGCATAGACGCAAGCATTTCTAAGCCTGTGATCAAATCCCGCATCACTGAATGCTTACCACTGATCACCATCCAGCCCATGCGGATCCCGGCCGCACGATAGGTTTTCGCTAAACCATTAAAAGTAATAACCGGGATATCATCGCAAAGACTCGCAATTGAAAAATGCTCCGCATCGTCATATAAAATCTTTTCGTAGATCTCATCACTCAGTATTAATAGCTTGTGTTCTCTGGCAACGTTAATTAACGCTTCGAGCAATGCTTTGTCATATACAGCACCGGTCGGATTATTTGGGTTGATCAGCACCAATGCCTTTGTGCGACTCGTGATTTTACGCTTGATATCTTCGATATCTGGAAACCAGTCTTGCTCTTCATCACAAAGGTAATGCACTGGATTACCGCCTGATAATTTAACAGCGGCAGTCCATAGCGGATAATCCGGTGCGGGGATCAACACTTCGTCACCATCATTGAGTAAGGCTTGTGCGGTCATTTGGATCAATTCACTGACGCCATTGCCAATGAAGATGTTATCGACACTAATATTAGGAAAACTTTTTTGCTGATAATATTGATACACGGCAACTCGGGCAGAATACAATCCTTTTGAGTCGCAATAGCCCTGTGCAGAATATAAGTTTTTTATGATGTCTCGATGCATATCTTCTGGCATATCAAAGCCAAATGCCGCCGGATTGCCAATATTTAATTTGAGGACTTTCATGCCCTCGTCTTCCATTTTTCTTGCTTGATCCAATACTGGACCACGAATATCGTAACTCACACCATTGAGCTTATTACTTTTTGTTATTTGTAGCATCTACAACCCCCTCATTTTGCTCAAGCATATATCACAATGCCGTCTAAATTCTATGCTTGTGATAACTTTTTATGCTTCAAAAAAGCAACTTACAAAGTGAAGTGGTTGGAGTGGGATGAATAAGAGCAATATCAATAAAAAAGGCCGTATAAACGACCTAATTTCCGCTCTTTGGCTGATGCTGGATTTAAGATTGAGCACTCACCCACTGCTGCAATTTCGCTTTTGAACCTGCAACTTGTGCTGCCAGCTTCTCAATAGAGTCATCAACAATATCCTGCTCCCCTTGCATTAGGGCATGCTCAATCGTCTTTGCCAAATCGCTCAAACTAGCAGCCCCAAACTGGGCAGCATTAGATTTTAAACTGTGAGCATGACGAATGGCAGCTTCTTGATCCTGATTCAAATTCAGCATCAACTCCGATTCTAACCGCTCGAATTCAGAACAACAAAAATGAACCGTATCTTCGAATTGCTCGCCCAGTAACATTTGCATGTTCTCTAGGGCACCTTCATCTATTACGATGCTCATAATTTTCCTTAAATTTAATATTCTATTACTTATGCTAGCCAAATCTGGTTTCTTGTGCAAAGTAAATGCGGGCAAGATATGATAAAATATGACTTATATTAAGAAACACCTCGTTAAACATGAAACGTAATACCTGTCCAGTCTGCCAGTTTCCCACAAAAACTTGCGTATGCTCCTATATTGGTAACGTAATACCAAATGCGACTCAAGTTATTATCATGCAGCATCCGAGCGAAGTAAAAGTCGCCAAGAATACCGCAAAGCTCCTCGCCTTGCAGTTAGGCAGTTTTGCGCTGTATGTTGGAGAAAATACCACTGACTTTGAAGAGTTGATTAACTTCTGCAACGAAAACCATGTTGCACTGCTCTACCCAAACAGCCACGCTAAGACCTTAACTACAGAGTATAATCACGCTCAAAAGCTTGATGCCATCATCTTATTGGACGGTACTTGGAAGAAAGCCACTAAGCTTTATAACCTCAATCCGTGGCTAAGCCAGTTGCCCAGTTTCCAGTTCGATTCGGTCAATGCAAGTGAATATACTATTCGTAAATCTAAACATGAATACAGTTTATCAACACTTGAAGCGGCAGCTCAATTTCTCGAGATTGTAGATCAATGCGAAACTTCGGTTCTCTACAAGCTTCAAGCTGGTATGGTGAAAGAGCAGATGAAGCGAATGCCTGATGATGTTAAGGCTCGGTATTAAAGGAAGAAAATGCCAAGGTCGAGACTACAGCGCGGATACACTCGCCGAGGACCCGATTATCGATTCGGCGATCAAGTTGATTTCAGTGAAATCAAACAGACCTTTGGCTTTAAAACCATGACCATTGGTCATTGGGTTACGCCCGAAGAAACCCGTTTATCCGCCAATTTAATTTATGATGCCCTCGCAGATCTAGCCCAAATACTACAAGTACCGCCACAGGTCATTAGCCTTCGGGGAACACTTAATTTTGCTTTTGGCACAGGCGGTCAACAAGGTGTTCAAGCGCATTACGCAGCAAATACTAGAACACTCGCCTTGGCAAAAAATGCCGGTGGTGGCGCACTTGCCCACGAGTGGTGGCATGCATTTGATCACTATATTTGCCAGCATTTAATAACACAGCCAAAAAAGCCTTTTACATCATCAGCTTGGTTACTTTCTACCGAAACCGTATTACACCCTCTGAACAATGCTTTAGCAACGTTTTTTGCGCATACCTTTCTAGATGAAGAACATCAACAACCAAATCGGTATTTTCATACCGCCAAGATTGCTGATAGCGCAAACAAACAGGTTTATTACGCACTGCCCGAGGAGCTAACAGCTCGGATGTTCGAGGCCATTATTGCCTACCACAGCGATATATCAAATTCATTTTTGGCCGCGGGAATTAAAGGTTCAGAGCAAGAAAAACTGGGAATTTACCCAAAGCGCAAACATAGAGAACGATGCGCTGAGCCCATTTTTCACTACTTCAGCGAACTAGGAAAGATTTTATATCGCCGGCATAGGTGACTTTACCTAGCCAACTCTTAAATTCCGTGAACGGCAACGGACGTGAAATAAAATAGCCCTGTGCAAAGTCGCAGCCATAGGCCTGCAAACGAATGTAGCTATTGATATCCTCAACCCCTTCAGCCACCACCCTTGAGCCTAAACTGTGCGCCATATCACACGTCGCTTTACATATTGTTTGGTTGCTCTTAGATGTCTCGATATCCATCACAAAACTTTTATCAATTTTAAGTTCATCAAATCCAAGTTTACTCAAATATGCAAGTGACGAATATCCAGTACCAAAATCATCAATCGCCACTTTTACGCCGATTGAACGATAATCATCTAACACCCCTTTAAGTTCTGCTTCTTTTCCTATCGTTACAGATTCCGTGATCTCTATCATTATTTGAGAAGGTGCGAGTGATAATTCATTGATAAGCGTAATGAGCTGTACCGACAACTCTCTTCTACTCAAGTCACGACCAGATACGTTGATTGAAATAACGTGCTCAGGCAATAACTTAGTTATCTCGGCTTGATAATGAAGCGCATGTTCAATCACCCATTCGGTGATCTCGTAAATTTGCCCTGAAGACTCCGCAATCGGAATAAATTCATCAGGTGGTATGTAACCTAGTTCAGGGTGAAGCCAGCGCAGTAGCACTTCCGAGCCAAATACCCTGCCAGTCCTGAGATCTACCTGCGGCTGAAAGAATAAACTGAACTGTTCATGTTCTATCGCACTTTTAAGAAACGAGGTGAGCTTTAATTGTCGCTCAGTCGAAATAGAGCTTTCAACATCAAATAGATGCCAACGTTGACCATTGTGTGACTTAGTATTAAGAGCCTGCAGCGCACGCTGGATAAGCTTCTCTGTGGATTTTGCATGCATTGGATAATTCGCAACCCCAACCTCTAGACTATCGACAATCTGCGTGTCTTTATACCCAACCCCTTCTTCGAATACAGCTGATAAAATACATACATATTGCTCAACTTGACTGACCTCTATTTTACCATCAAGCACGATGGCAAACACTTGGTCTTCTAGGCGGTAAATAGGTGTGTTTCCTTTATTTGCAACGGCAGCGCTACCATAAGTATTGATTTGCTCAGAGACCTCTTTGAATAACTTATTGATGTGCTGATTTGCAAAGGTTAAGCCAAAACTCAGTCTTATTGATGGCAGGATCAGTGGTTTAAAAAGCAACAATGTATGTGCTTTATTTTGCTCCTCAAGCTTAGCGAGCGAACCAAACAGGGCGAATTTATTGGGCAGTGCAGTCTCTTTATCAAACTCAGCGTAATGAATATACATACGCCGCTTTTCCGCATCATGCCAAACCACAAACAGTAGTAAGAGCATTAAATGTAGGCTGATCAACACATGGTTTACGATTGATATTTGCTCACTTGGTTGTATTAATTGACTCCCAGCAAAACCAATTAGTACCGCCACCATAGGAGACCAAATTGCGCAGCAAAAATAGACTTCTTTACGACTGTCTTTATCTTGATTTACCAAAATCATCGTGCTTAATACAATTGCACCAATAACCATTATGGACTGAAGTGCAAACGGTAAATCCACTTTCGCAAACGCCACAACGACACCGCTTAGTAAGTAGATATATGCGGTCGTCTTGATGGTTAGCTTTATCTTTCTATCAAGCCTATTTTTAGTAAGGAAATGATGAAAAAACAAAAGGCTGAAGCCGAGTGCAAAACACACAAAGCTGCCACTGTAATGTAAAAAATGAATGCTATTTTGGTAGCTGAAAAAAATATCAGCGAGTCCTTTATGGGTGACGTAAAGGCAGGCTAATGACAGCAAATAACCACCAACCGAAAGCAGGCTTGCGCGTTTCGAAATAATACCGGTACTGAGCATGAAAATACTTAATAAAAACATTACCCCCAGAAACAACCCAGTTAAAAATAGATGAGCATTGGTATCTTCTATATAAACTTCATAAGGATCAATACTCACTCTGGACAAGGAAACATAGGGTGATTGAACTTTAACAATGATCGGCTCAATATGGCTATTTGCATCAATCACCAGATGGGGTGAAAAATGAGATAACGATGTATGATTGTTACTTGCGGGGATTTGAGTTAATTTTCCAATAGGGTCTGTGGTAAAAAACTCCACACTACCCATGGATGGACGTGCGACTGTTAGCACTTGGTCTGACAGATCATCGCGAACGAGGCTTGTGATTCGAAGCCAAACCGCAACGCCCTTTGGAATAATTACCGTATCTTGCGATACACTAAACTGGGCCTCGGAAAAGTCACCATAGCCTACTGAAATTAAAGGTCTTGCTTCTACAGTTTCTGCGGCCAGCTGCGTTTCAGCAGTAGCCCACATCGCAAAGATGCAACACACAATTATCGTAAACACCAGCGTGGCATACCTAGCAGCGCTAAGCCACATACCCGTTCTCCTTGAGTCACTTTGACGGTGATTTATCAGCCTATTCGTTATGCAAAGAACCAAGCGTTAACGTTCAAGAAAAACACCAACTCGAAAATACTGGCCTTAAGCTTCTCTTTGCAAATCAGGAAGCAACGTCATTCGCGCACTAATACCAGTTGTATTAAGTAAATTATCTATTTTGAAGCAAGGAAATAGCTTTAGTAGCAAGGCAAAAAGAGAATTAATTCAATTGGTATAATACCTATTTCACTTTGTCTACTGCTGTCATTCGCATGACGCTTTCGCCGACAACATAAAAAACGCATTACAATAAGTATGGTTTGGATCAAAGCAAATGCAAAAATATTATTGAATTTAAATCGTTATGGCTATTTGATGGGGAATCAAAAATGTAAAGATGGCATGCCGTTAAGGTCAGTTGAGGGACTAGTCTAAACTCGGAATAACAACTGGTACTCTAGCCGCTGTTATTCCCAAGCTAAGCGTCAGATTTGCTTGTAATAGGCCAACCATTTACACACAAATCCTCTCGCCTACCTATTCAATTAACTGTCGTCACTAATACGCGAAGCAACCGCACTATTTTGATCCTTATATTTGGCGTCTTTACGCTCGTTATAAGGGAATTGCGCAGCACTTGTCATCGTTTCAAAGCTCATCGCACCTATTTTCATATTTGGCCTAAGTGCCAAAGGCAACTTACCTGAGTTATAGAACTCTAATACGATGTTTCCAGACCAACCGGGATCAATACGATGCGCAGTAACATGAACCATTAAACCTAGCCTTGCCAGCGACGAGCGGCCATCTAACCAACCAACAAGGTCGGCAGGTAGCGTTACCTTTTCATACGTCATTGCCAGCGCCAGCTCTCCGGGGTGCAAGAAAAACGCTTGGCCATCTTCTAACACAATTTCGTCACTCATGATGGATTCCATCGCGGCATTGATCTGATCTTTAGGACCACTGAGATCAACGTAAGGCGCGGCATGGTCCTGAAACACTCTAAACTTGTTACCCAGTCTTAAATCCACGGTAACGCCTGAAATCATATCTGGCTTAGGTGTAGGTTCGATGATTATGCGTTGTTGTTCAATCGCTTCTCGAATATGGGTATCCGATAATCTCATTCTTAGTCTTCCGTCATCACAATCTCAACACCCGATGTTGAGTCTGATTGGTAATATAACATACTGGCAACCAGTTGGGCACAATCAACATAGTGATCTGCTATACCATGATTGTCAGTCTTACTTTCTGAATTAGGCTCACGGTCTGTGGCAATGATATCTTCGCCCTGCTCCGTTGCTGCTCTGATCTGTTCGTTAAGCGGTACTTCCGCGAGCAGAGGCACACCATAGCGACTCGCCAACGTGGTGCCACCAGAGTGACCAAAAATATGGTTGCGGCTACCACATTGCTCACAATTGAAGTAACTCATGTTTTCGACCAAACCTAAAATGGGGAGCTGCACTTTTTCAAACATCGCGATGCCCTTCTGTGCATCTGCTAGCGCCAAGGTCTGCGGTGTAGTGACAATCACCGCACCACTGGCTGGCACTTTTTGCGTCATGGTCAGTTGGATATCTCCTGTGCCTGGTGGCATATCAACAATCAGATAATCCAGCTCACCCCAGTCCGTTTCATTTAACAATTGAGTAAGCGCTTGAGAAGCCATTGGTCCTCGCCAAACAGTGGCGTCCTCTGCTGGGACCAAAAAGCCGATAGACATGGCTTTAATGCCCGACTTTTCAATTGGTAGTAGGGTTTTATCATCTTTCGCCTGAGGTTTTTCATCCTCAAGAGCCAATAAGCTAGGTAGTGAAGGGCCATAAATATCAGCGTCTAGCATACCGACTTTCGCACCTTGAGCACGTAGCGCATACGCCAGATTAATCGCAGTGGTAGACTTACCCACCCCGCCCTTACCTGAGGCAACAAGAATAATATGTTTAATGGCTTTAAATTTTGGTCTGCCGACAACGACGACTTTCGATGTCACCTCAACAGGCTTGCCTAAGTGTTGCTGTAGATAATTAGCAACATCTCGGTCGCATTGGATGGCAAATGGAAAATTAATTTGTACTTGAATTTGCGCCTTTGACTCTTGTGTTTTGATCACCCAATTTGCATCAATGCCCACTGGTAATGCGGCACTACGATAGCCATTTAAAAGCTCAATGATTGCCTGTTTGGTGTTTTTTCCCTTGGCAAACCATTTTTCCAGTCCAAACATACAAATTAAACTCCTCTGGGTGATGAAAATAGCCACGGAATTATGTAACATTCAACTCATTAAAACCAGTCAATTCGCGGTTCATGGTCTGAACTAAGGTGAGTCACTAAGCACACTTGTCCATTCAAGTGTTAACTCGGTGAATAATCAACCAATTCAACACCATCAATTAGAAAGATCGCGCTAAATTCATGGAATCGTTATGACGAAGAGAAAAATTCTCATTACCAGTGCATTACCATACGCAAATGGCCCCACACACTTAGGCCACTTGCTGGAATATATTCAAACCGATATTTGGGCTCGCTTCCAAAAGCTACAAGGCCATGAAGCCTATTATGTATGTGCGGACGATGCGCACGGCACGCCAATCATGCTAAATGCACAGAAGCAAGGTATCACGCCTGAAGAAATGGTTAAGCAGGTGAGTATTGAGCGTCAGCGTGACTTTGCAGACTTCAATATCGAGTTTGATAACTATCACAGCACACACAGTGACGAAAACCGTGAACTAAGCGAGCTAATCTACACTCGTTTAGACGAAAAAGGCTATATCAAAAAGCGCACAATTTCACAGTTATTTGATCCAGAGAAAGGTATTTTCCTACCAGATCGTTTTGTTACTGGTACTTGCCCGACTTGTAAGTCTGAAGATCAAAATGGCGATAGCTGTGATGCCTGCGGTGCAACCTACAGCCCAACAGAGTTGATTGAGCCAAAATCGGTGATGTCTGGTGCGACACCCATCTTGAAAGATTCAGAGCATTACTTCTTTGACTTACCTGCATTCGAAGACATGCTAAAAACTTGGCTACGCTCAGGTAGTCTGCAATCTGAAATGGCGAACAAGCTAGACGAATGGTTTGCAGACGGCTTGCAGCAGTGGGATATCAGCCGTGACGCTCCCTATTTTGGTTTTGAAATCCCGGGCGCGCCTGGCAAATATTTCTATGTTTGGTTGGATGCACCAATCGGTTACATGGCAAGCTTCAAAAATCTTTGCGAAAAACAAGGCCTAAACTTTGACGAGTTTTGGGGCGAAGGCTCTGACGCCGAGCTTTATCACTTTATCGGTAAAGACATCATCTACTTCCACAGCCTATTTTGGCCTGCAATGCTTGATGGCGCTAATTTCCGTAAACCAAATAACGTATTCGCTCACGGTTTTGTCACCGTGAATGGCGCTAAGATGTCTAAGTCAAAAGGCACTTTTGTAAAGGCTCGTACCTACCTTGAACACTTAGACCCTGAATATTTACGTTATTACTACGCAGCTAAACTAAACAGCGGCGTTACGGATTTAGACCTCAACCTAGAAGATTTTGCGGCACGCGTAAACTCAGACTTAGTGGGCAAAGTGGTAAACATCGCGAGTCGCTGCGCGGGCTTTATTACTAAGAAATTTGACGGCAAGCTAAGCGGCTCTGTTATGGACGAAGCGCTACTAACTAGCTTTGTTGCTGCAAAGGATTCAATCGCGACACATTTTGAAAACCGCGAATACAGCCGCGCAGTACGTGAGATCATGACCCTTGCTGACAAAGCAAACCAGTTTATTGATGCCGAAGCGCCTTGGGTGCTTGCAAAGAATGAAGAGACACTTGAGCGTGCACATCAAGTGTGCTCTATGGGTCTTAACCTATTCCGCGTACTACTGACTTATTTAAAGCCTATCCTTCCAGGTATGGCGAAAAATGTAGAAGCTTTCTTAAACACTGAGCTAAGTTGGGAAAGCGTTGACAACGCCCTTGTTGATCATGAAATCAATAAGTTTAAGGCACTTATGCAGCGTGTTGAACTTGATAAAGTGAATGCGATGATCGAGTCGTCTAAAGAAAGCCTTGAAAAGAAAGTAGGTGGTCAATCTGTAGCAGCAGATCCGAATAGCCCGCTTGCCAAGGAACCAATCGCTGCGGAAATCGAATTCGATGATTTTGCCAAAGTTGATCTGCGTGTCGCAAAAATTGCCAACGCAGAGCATGTTGAAGGTGCAGATAAACTGCTTAAACTTACGCTTGATTTAGGTGGTGAAACGCGCCAGGTGTTTGCTGGCATTAAGTCGGCTTATTCACCTGAAGATCTTATCGGCAAGTTAACAGTAATGGTTGCAAATCTAAAACCTCGCAAGATGCGTTTTGGTATGTCAGAAGGCATGGTGTTGGCCGCAGGCCCTGGTGGTAAAGAAATTTACATCTTAAATCCAGACGAAGGTTCACAGCCTGGCATGCGAGTGATGTAATCACCCTATTACTTGTATACAAATAAAGGCTTCTAATTAGAAGCCTTTATTTTTGCTCAGATCAAACCTTCGCGCCAAATTTCATTATCGAAAATTAACCAAACCGCGACCAGATACAAACAGCCGCCGTAAAACCGATTCAACCATTTATTATAATTTGGGTTATTCGACACTCGTGCCAACAAGTCGCCAGCTTTAATCCACACCAAATGCACCGAAATATTGAGTATCGCAAGCCATAACACCAGAATTAAATTGCCCAATGCGCCGAAGGTATCATTTGCTTGCTCACTAAAAAGCGTAAACATAATAAAGACTAATACCCATCCTTTGCTATTCAATATTTGCAGCAACGCCCCATCGATAAAACCTAGTTTTTTGTTATCATTTGCTGAAATGTTCTTGGTCGCGGCAAAAAACTTCGTTGCCAGATAAATAAGGTATATTGCACCTATCAATTGCGTAATATTCAAAGCCATGGGGTGAGACTCAACGACTTTGCCAAGACCATACCCCACCAGCAGCGACTTTAGAATATACACAATGTCAACTCCGGCCAAGAGTCCTAGTGATCGCCTCACTCCGACATTGGCACCTGATGCGGCAAATACGATATTTGCAGGTCCTGGACTAAAAACTAACGGGAACATGGCGCTAAACCAAATGATAAACAAACTCATGGTTGAAACTTCTCCTTTGTGAAAGCACACAAAGTACAGAAATCGCAAAGCATGTTCTTGTACAAAATTGAAATAAGCCAAAGGCCTAGATATCAGCACCTATAATTAGACGGTGATACCCCATATGCCCGCTTAAAGTTTCGACTAAAATGGCTTTGATCATAAAAGCCACAGGTTAGCGCCGTGTCTACACACGTCATGCCCTTAGCAAGCAGCTGCTTGGCTTTTTGGATTTTAATTTGCAGGAGGAATTGGTGTGGAGTCAGGCCAAATGCAGAATTAAAGCCTTTAATTAATTGAAACCGGGTGCTGTCCGTTAAACACTCTAACTCATCGAGTGAAATATTTTCTTGCCAGTTATCAAAAAGGTAATCTCTTGCACGAAACACGCTGTGAGTATCAATAAAAGCAGTGTTTTCAGGGTTTGTCACTGAGCCATACTGAGTAAACACCTTTTCTAAAGTCATCAGCAACAATGACTCTTTTGTCAGTGTGAAACTGGCTTGCTCCATGGCTTGATGAAGCTGCAATAAACCTAAAAATAGACGATTATCATCAATGATGGTGCGATTAACAACGGGCGCTAAGTGCACACTCATATTATCAAAAAGTCGCTGTAGAAATGCGAGATCAAAATAAAACATTCGATAGCGCCACCCACTTGGCACACCCGGGAATCCGGTGTGCACTTCAGAAGGGTTGATAGCAACAACATGATGTTTAGGCACAATCAACTTTTGCCCGCCATAGAGAATACCTTCCGCACCTTCTTCTATCACGCCAATGGCCAATTCATCATGCCAATGTTTGGCAAACTCAAACTTAGTATATTGCGCTGATAAAAGCTCGACACCCTCAACAGACTTGTCTTTCCAGATTTTAGACTTTTCCACGTATAACTCTACTACATTGGTTTACCTTGTTTGGTCACCCTTGACTACTCTACTTCTCGCTCTCGATAACTTTTCCAGCCAATCCCAGCAGCAATACGCCCGAGATACCTTCAAGTGCACGAGAGTACCGCTTAGCATTAGGACGATTGAATAGCCAGCTTCCGGCTACCGCGTAGATCAAGTTACAAAGTGTCGCCAAGGCACTAAACAACATGCCGAGCATTAAAATTTGCAGCGAGGTGGACTGTGCTGAAAGGTCAACAAATTGTGGTAAAAAAGATAGGAAAAACAGCGCCACTTTAGGGTTTAAAACACTTACTAATACCCCCTGCATAAAGACGTTGCCTGCTGCAACCTCGGTTTGCTTTACCTGCAGTTGGCTATCGCCACGCCACATTGATAATAACGACTGAACCCCCAAATAAACTAGGTAAACAGCGCCGAGCCATTTCACCACACTAAACGCGAAAGCTGAGCTCAAAATAATCGCTGATAATCCTAAACAAGCGGCAATAGTATGAACAAAATAACCGGTGCCTAAACCCAGCGCAGCCTTTAGCCCTGCTGACATTTTGCCTTTCATTGTGTTGGACACAATATAGATCACATCGGGACCTGGGATGAGGTTAATCGCGAGACACGCCACCGCAAACACGGCGAGAGATTGCAAGTCCATCAAAATTTTCCTTTTAAAACAACACTTCACTGTAAGCTATCAGTACCTACATATTTACACAACTAATCTAATCGCTTTTTAAAGCGCATCGTTGCAATCATAAAGCCAATCACACTAAAGGCGACCAAACAGAGTAAATCAAAATACAAATCGCTAAAGTGCGCGCCTCGAAGAACTACAGCTCGGATCGACCTTACATAATGTGTGGCAGGTAAGATCTCTGCAAGGTATTGCGCCGCTCTTGGCATCGCGGCAAATGGGAACATAAACCCTGATAGCAATATTGCAGGCAGTAACACAAAGACCGTCATTTGCATTGCTTGCAATTGGTTTTTGGCTTTAGTGGAGATCAGCAGTCCCAAGGTAAGGCTCGCGGTGATAAACAACAACGTCACGATAAGTAGACTTGCCATATCAAAATTGAGCGGTACATCAAATAGCCAATGTCCTAAAAATAGTATTATCGCCATTTGAGTAAAGCCAACAAGAATGTAAGGTAGAATTTTACCTAACATTAGTTCGGTTGGCCGAACCGGTGTGGTGATAAGAAATTCCATATTACCCTGCTCACGCTCTCTAACCAGCGCTGATGAGGTAAATAGGATCATCGTCATCGTTAATATAATAGCAATCAAACCGGGAATAATATTAACCGACGAGCGTTTCTCTGGGTTAAAGTAATTTTGCAGCGCAAAAGCTGGGTCTGGCAGTGCAGGCATAGGTAACCTTTTGATGCTAATAGGCAACTTGCTGAGCCCTGCCACGGCACCACTCAATAACGGATCGGAACCATCAATCAACCACTGTGCAACGCTATGTTGCGCTGTACTATTACCCACTTTATAGCCACTTAGTTGATAATCACGATTGAGCTGCCTACGCACAAAATCAGCAGGAATAACCAACACCGTATTCACCTTTCCTCTGGTAATGGCCTGCTCAGCCGCCGCAATTGAATCATAATAGCCGATAAAGTCAACAACTTGAGTGTTGGCTGCGGTTTGGATCAACTGTCTGGATTGATAAGTCTGACTAAAATCAACAATACCTGCGGAAACATGTCTGACATCAGTATTAATTGCATAACCAAATAGCAACAGCTGCGCCAATGGCAACATCACAATCATCGCAAAGGTAATACGGTCGCGTGCCAGCTGCATAAACTCTTTACTGACGATGGCATTTAACCTACGCAAGCTCAGCATAGCCCCTCCCTGTGCTCGTTACAAACACATCCTCGAGGTTAGCGCGAGTGAAATCCACTTCGTAACCACCTCCAGATTCAGCTCGCAATAATGCCAGAGGTTGTGATTCTTTTTTGTTTATCAACACCCTTAGGCGAGCACCTATTTGGGAGACGGAAATCACACTCGGTAATGAAGCTAAACGTGTTTTTAATGCCGCAACGTCGTCACCCACAACTTCGCACACCGAAACCTTTAACTGTTCCATCAGCGCAATGGGACTATCATCCGCACGCTTTACACCTTGCTCTAAGATAGCAAGCCGGTGACAACGCTCTGCCTCGTCCATATAATGGGTAGACACTAAAATGGTCGTGCCCTGCGCACTTAAACTAAATAACTGCTCCCAAAATGCACGACGATTTTCCGGGTCAACCGCTGACGTCGGCTCATCTAAAAAGAGCAACTCTGGTTTATGAATAACAGCGGCGGCAAGCGCGAGGCGTTGTTTTTGTCCACCACTCAATGCACCGGACTGCACCGATTTTTTATCTTCTAATTGGTATTCCTGTAGCAGCTCAGCCACTCTACGCTTAACATCATTGCGTGATAAACCATAAATTTTCGCCACAAACTCGAGATTCTCCAGCACGCTTAGCGACTCGTATAGGGAGAATTTTTGCGTCATGTAGCCTAATCGATTACGTAAGCTTTCACCATGTGCCTGCACATCCTTTCCCATAATACTGACATGACCTGTGGTTGGCGTTAACAGTCCAGTCAACATCCGGATTGTGGTTGATTTTCCGCAGCCATTTGGCCCCAGAAAACCGTAAATTTCGCCTTGCTTTACGGTAAGGTCTAAGTCTGAAACCGCCCAATAGTCGTTAAACTGCTTACCCAACCCTTCACTTTGGATCACGATTTCCTTGGTCATTCTTGCAGCTCCACCCATACCGGCGTGCCTGACGGGACAGTCACTTTATCAGTGAGCACCACTTCCACCACATACATTAAACGTGCTCTTTCCTCTTGTGAAAGTGCAAAATAAGGTGTGAAGCTCGCGCTTTGGCTAATGTAGTTGACGGTGCCTTGTAGACTTGTATCACTGCCATCGAAATGCACATTTAGCACACTTCCCAAAGAGACTTTAGCAAGCTGGGTTTGCGGCAGATAAAGCCGTGCGAATGTTTTGTCGTCAGCAGCCAGCAAAATAATCGGTGCGCCTTTAATGGGACGCTCACCAACAAGCCAAGGTAAATCTTCGACAATGCCGGAAGTCGGTGCTTTAAGGGTAAGATCAGCGAGCTGTTTGTTGGCGATAATTAACTGTGTTTGTGCTTCTGTAATTGCGATTTTTGCTTGTTCGATTGTCTCCTCTCTCGTGCCATTTTCAAGCTCTTTCAAACGCGCTTGGGCCTCTTGCAAAATACCAAGTGTCGACTCGACATTGGCTGAGGCGGCATCGACCCTATCTTGAGAGGTCAACTTGTCTTTGATTAACTGCCTCTGCCGAACAAGTTGCCGCTGAGCTTCTTCCCAAGCGGCCTGTGCTGCATGCACCCTTGCTTTGGCTTGTTTAACTTGCTCAACTCGGGTGCCTGAGAGTAACAATCTATATTGCGCTTGCAAGCGCGCGATTTGTTGTTCAATAGCATTAACCTGTTGTTGCTGCACCACGTCATCGATCTTCGCCAGTGGCTGTCCTTTTACTACTTTATCGCCGCGCTCGACCAGCAACTCAACTAATAACTCTCCGGTTGGGCTGCTGATCTGCACCTGCGGTCGTTCGATAATGCCGAAGATTTTACGCTCGGGTTTAGAGCAACCAACCAAAAGCGTCAATAACACAAAACTAATGATGTAAAACGGTGTTTTCATAATGTTTTCCGTTCAATATGCTGGGATAGAAACACGTTAAAAATAGCTTGCTGATGTTTGCCAAGGGAGCGCCACTGCTCAGTATCCGAGTTTTCGATACCAAGTAGCGGCTGCATCACAGGTGGCACCAAAAAAGGAAATGCCGACAAGCCAAGACAGGTTAAAAGTAACCATTCAGCTCGAATGGGCTCTGCAGGCGAAAGCGTTTGAAAGGTCGAATTTAAAGTACTGACACCGTTCTCTACATGCTCAAAGAAAATCTTTTTTATGATTTCATGCTCTTTAGAGTGCGTATCATGTAGTGCCATAAAAATGATCTTAGGTAGCGTTGGGTATTGGCTCATCACCTGAAAGTAGCGCTCTATAAACTGAGTTAAAATGAGCGGTGAGAGTTCGCGTAACTGTGATTTTTTAATCCCTTCAAGCAAGCTCAGTAGAGGTGCTGCAACTTCGCGAAATACCGCTTCAAACAGCCCCGCTTTATCGCCGAAGTAGTACTTAATCAAAGCAATGTTTACCTCTGCAAGATCCGCAATTGCTCTAGTCGTGACTCGATTATATCCGCGGTTAATAAACAAACATTTACCAGCGGTGATGAGCTTTTCTCTCGGGGTAACAGCGGCTTCCGTTAGCTTATTTGTCATGTTTCAACTCCATTAATCACTTGATTAATATACTAGGATAAATGTGCAAGCTTCACGACAGCTTTCGTTAATCAAAAAAGAGGAAATGATTAATCACTAATCTACATCAAGCTTTCATTGGTTATCTGACCTTTTCGTGGACAGGCACACAAATTGAGTAAGTTATGACGTGATTACATGGCTGTTATCGTGGACAGTCACTTAATAGTTGATATTCAAACAGCAAAGCCAACAAAGCAAAAGGCCGAATTTCATCGGCTTTTGAAATGCTAAAAATTGCTTCACTTAGCCAGAGAGTTTTGGGGATAACTCTGCTCTCGCGCCCTGTTATCACGCTGGTACCTACATCCTGTAGGCAAAGCGTATTTACGCACCAATAGCTGGTTATTGGACGTGTATTCAACGCAGCTAGCGCTAAAACTGGCTGCTAGAAAGGCATTAATTATCTGAAGTTCAGGTTAACTTAGTGCAGTTTCATTTTTGGCCGCACCACTCTTAGCACCTTTTCGCTTATCCATAGTGCAAAGGTTTTTGCGATACCATGGATTGCGCGCTGATGCATTCTATACAATGAGATGTACATGAATCGCGCTATCTTGCCTTCAATAAAAAAGCTATTGCTGGTTAGGTTCCCCATTAAACTACCAACGGTGCTATAACGAGATAAATTCACTAAAGAGCCGTGATCACTATAGGTAAACTCTTGTAAAGGTTGATTTTTTAGTGTGGCGATTAGATTTTTCTCTACACATTGCGCCATTTGATGGGCGGACTGAGCACGCGGCGGCACTTGAGTACCATCAGCTTGGGTAAACGCGCAGCAATCACCGATGACATAAATATGCTCATCTACACTGCTTTGTAAGTATTGATTTACCTTAATTTGATTATTGCGAGTAAGCTCGAACAGCCCAATATCTTTAATAAAGTCAGGAGCTTTTACCCCCGCAGCCCACACCTTGATGTCTGCCTTTAGCTGTTCATCTTCTTTAGTAATAAAACTGTCTTCAGTTGCCTGCTTTACCTGGGTGCCTTCTCGCACCGTGACACCGAGCTTCACAAGCTCCCGTTTGGCTGAATTAGCAATACGCTCAGGTAATGCAGGTAATATTCGAGGACCTGCTTCTATTAAATCAATACGAAGGCGTTTGGCTGTCATTTTACTCAGCCCGTACATTTTCAACATGTCTGATACATGATACAGCTCAGCAGAAAGCTCAACGCCAGTAGCGCCACCACCAACAATGCCAATGGTTAACGAGTGCTTCGGGTCATCGTCTTGGTGTAAGCGTGTAAAGTTATCGAGGAGTGCATGCTGAAATCGCTCAGCTTGCTGATTTGAATCGAGAAAGAAGCAATGCTCCTTGACCCCCGGCGTATTAAAATCATTGCTAATACTACCAATGGCAAGCACTAAATAGTCATAGCTGACTTGTCGCTTTGGGAGAATACGATGACCGAGTTCGTCTTTTAGCTCGCTCAGCGTGATGGTGTTATTGGTTGAGTCTACGTGGCTAAAACTGCCGAGTTGAAACTGATAATAATGCTTTGCTGCATGAGCAGAATAAACCACTCCATCTAAGTCAGCGTCTATAGACCCTGTCGCGACCTCATGAAGCAATGGTTTCCAAATATGACTGCGATTTTTATCAATTAATAAGATTTCTGCTTGGCGTTTTTTCCCGAGTTTATGTCCTAGCTGTGTTGCCAACTCTAAGCCACCAGCACCACCACCGACTATCACGATTTTAGGAAGTTGCATATTCATCATGTTGCCCTTAAAAGTATAATACTTAAGTACTCTAGGGTCTTGGAAAAGCACTTAGGTATTTCAAATCCATCATGAAATACCTTATCTGGCAACGCCTTCAATTATGCGCTTTTTTAGTCTGTTTGTCAGTAATACTTAGTCACTACATAGTGCTAGCCGTTATATAGCGTTGACTCTCAACCCTCACTTTTTCCATAACATACCAAACCCAAAGCTTCCCTCCTTAAAATTTACCAAACAATAAATTAAACGCTGTAATACCTTGTAATAGAAATAAAGCGATAATATAAATAAATTATTAACAACAAACACAACTGGCAACAATAATGATGTATCAATAACATAACGACAAGGATCTGAATAATGACTACACCTAACCAAGGTAGAATTGCGGTGAATAAAACAACGTTACTAATGCTGAGAAAAAAAAGCCCTAAGTAGAGAGAAGCTTGCTGAAAACTGCACAAACCAACGCTTCCCAGTATCGGTTTCCACAATAAAACGAGCAGAATCTGGTAATCGAGTACTCTGCAGAACTATTCAAAATTTAGCAAAGTACTTCCAGGTCAGTATTGATACATTAATCGATCAAGCAGAGTCTCCTTTATGGCTATATAGCTATTTGTTGAAAGACGAGCCCACTCCATTATATGGAAGAGAATGGGAGCTTAATCAATTACATATCATTTTTAGTAGAGCGGTGGCGTTACCTTGCGCTCAAACCATCTTACTACTGGGTATGACAGGAATAGGTAAAAGCGCGCTACTCAATTCCTTTATTTGCCACTTAAAGAGAGCGGAGAAAAATTACCTCCTACTTAGTACAAACTCCTGCTTAAATCACAACAACCCTCACTTTTTTGTTGCCAATTTTGTTCGCTCATTGTTGCTTGTTAAGGCACATAGTGAAGTAGAGTTAGACCATCAAATAGACCTCGTTTCTAGCACACCGCTGAGCGCAATTCGTATGCGTCAATGGGCGGACTTGCCTTTGAATTCTGCGCACAAGCAGGCGCTTCGTCAATTCTCAGACGAGCGCTTAAGGTTGCTTGATAGAACCGTAGTCAGTGATTTACTGAAATATCTCAATCACAAAAAAGTGCAAGCGATCTTGATAGACGATGCACACACTCTTAGCGAGCAAAGCAGATATTTTTTGAGCATACTTACACAAGTCCAATGTCATTTTGGTATTTTGTTTATCCTGTCTGCCCAGAAAAAAAATGCTTTTACTCATCCTCCCAAATGGCTCTCCTCTGCACATATTATCTATCTAAAGCCACTAGATATCAGTTCGATGCAGCAACTAGCACATCACACATTATTGAGCCGAGATATGCTTCCGTGCAAACATCAACATAGAACCGCAATTGCCTTAAAACGGGCATGTGGTAACCCATTATTTTTAATTCAACTACTTTGTGTCACCCATCCCCAGTCAGAACTTCCTGAAACCCTAAAGCAACTCACTCAACACTACCTCAACTCGATGCCATGTGAAGTTGTAAATACCCTTAAGTTTGCAGCGCGAATTGGACAACACTTCGATACGCAACAACTTCACCAATTTAATGAACATAAAAAAATCCGTGCTCCCTTGTGTGTGTTACACAAAATGTTGAGCAGTGGATTGATAACCCAAGACGCTGAACACTTCAGTTTTGTGCACCCTCTCGTATGGGAATCTCTGAGAAGTCACGCAATCGACTTAGAACTGGATTGGTATAAACACCATCAATCTAATACACAAAACCAAGTGACCCGTATCTGAGCCAATATCTGAGTCGAAATATCCATATCGTTTCCTTAGCCCCATAACATGCCATTCAAATGAACCTCGAATGCGCATGTTTTCTGCAACATGAGAAATAAGGAAACACCATGTCCACACTCGTAAAATTAACACCTTCAGCCCAACCTTGGATTGGCAGTAGTGATGTACTTTTCAAACTAAAGCAGCAAATTCAGCATTTAGCACAATGTGATTTACCCATACATATTGTTGGTCAACCCGGTTCTGGGAAGCATTTAGCCGCTTGCCATATTCATGAGCTGAGTAAATCGCATTCTGAAGATATGATTGTATCGTGTGTAAACCATTGGCAAGGTCAATGCGCAGCAACTCTATTAGAAGAGCTTGTCAACCGAGCTCAAAGCGGTACCATTTACCTCAAAAATGTCGACGCACTGACCCAAGTGCAGGCCGAGTCAATCAAAGACTACTGGCTCACCCTTTCCCCGCAGTCTCCCGCGCCACGATTAATCACCTCAACTAGCGCGGAAAAACAAACCTCTGCAGACACACAGATGCAGTCCAACTCCTTTTTGAGTTGGTTGCATTATCATTGTCTTGAGCTACCCATACCTCCTCTTTACAACCGTAAAGAAGACATCATTGCCTTAATAAACCACTACAAACATACTTGTAAACATCTCGCCAAACTGCAATTTCAAGGACCTGCGCTAGAAGTCTTAACCAGTTATGATTGGCCACATAACGTAAAACAGCTCAAACGTTGTTTAGACAAACTGACGTTCTTATGTGAGCAACCAGAAATCACTAAACAGGCTCTGTTGACTCTATTCCCCGCAATGGAAAATAAGCCCGTGCCAACTAAGGGTAATCTTATCCCACTAAAACAAGCTGAATGCGATTTCACCCAAACCATGCAAACACTGATATCCTGCGATGATGAACACAGTTACACCCTTTCAGATAGTCGTGAGGGGGTCGACTTTACTCCGTTATCACCGCTTAGGCCTGTCAACAAACCTCATCCCGCTTTAGCAAGAGCGCTGCAATATATTGATGACAATTTTAAGAAGCCATTGAGCCTAAGCGAGGTGGCCAATTATGCGTGCGTCAGCCCTTCTCATCTCTCGTTCTTATTCAAACGTTATGTTGGACAGTCATTTAAACAAACTTTGCTACGAATAAGGATCAAGACAGCAATGACGCTTTTGCGTGAAGACCCTTACAGTCAAGTGACTGAAGTATGTGACGATGTCGGCTTCTCCGATCTGAGCTTTTTTGTTAGAAAGTTTAAGTCCGTCGTTGGCGTCAGTCCTGGTGCCTACCGAGATCACCGTACAAAACACTGAATAACGGTACAACCGTATGCTGAATGCATCTCTCGTGTTCAGCACTTAGTTAGCTGTAGCAACGGTTAGAATATTTCTTAGTGACCAGATTCAATTTTTGGTATTTCACCTCTGGTGATTCAGATAAATCTACCAAGTAGTTCCTGAGTTATACCAACAATTATGCGAAGTACTGCCAATTCTAACCCTACTGCGTTTTCTATACTAACCTCAGTGTTTAGGAGCTCCATCTAGCTTGTTAGACCTAAGCACCACTCATATTTTTTTTCGTCAAACTTAAAGCTAAAAAGGTGGAATTATGGCATTTCCAACAGCAGTAAACGATCAAATTACCGACTCGGTCACTCAGGCAAACGTAAAGGTATTAGGCGACGCTCCAGCGATGTCTATGGGTAACTTATTTCAAGCTACCTCTCAGGCATTAGCTAACGCGGCACACAATGCGACATCAGCTCAACAACAAGCTGCAATGACAGCGCAAGCGGCAACAACGATGGGGGTGACCACTTTATATTCTATTGACACCGCAACCACAGGTATTGCAACAAAAAGTATTCTTCAACCTCAAAAACAGCCGGTTGCTGGATTAGGTTAATTCTCGGCTCCCCGATACTTGTTCAACATCGCGCACAGCCGCGACTCAACGAAAACGCTTATCTGGGAATGTGAGATACCTACAAACACAGCTAACGATATTTAGGCTGAACTTGTTAACGACAATAAGGATAACACTATGGCTTTTCCAACCGCTGTAAATAGTCAAATTACAGACTCTGTTACACAAGCCAATGTACAGGTGCTAGGCGATGCGCCTTCTATCGCAATGGGAAACCTCTTTCAGGCAACTTCTCAGGCATTGGCGAACGCGGCTCACAACGCAACGGCCGCACAACAACAGGCAAATATTACTGCGCAAGCAGTAACAACAATGGGCGTAAATTTACTTTACTCCATTGACACTGCAACGACTGGCATCGCGACAAGTAAGATTTTTGCATAACGTACTCGGTTCAGTCACAAACTAACGGGCTTTAACGCCTAGATATTTAATACTTTAAAAGGAAGATAGTTATGGCATTTCCAACAGCTGTAAACAGTCAGATCACTGACTCAGTCTCACAAGTGAATACGAAAGTACTCGGTGACGCACCTGCTGTAGCAACTGGTAACTTTATGATTGCTACAAGCCAAGCACTCTCAAACGCTGCACACAATGCAACAACTGGACAGCAAAATAACAATGTGACAGCTCAAGCCGCATTGGTGCAAGGCGTAGATACCCTAATGAGTATCAATACGGCAACTACGGCGGAAGGCATCACTAAAGTCTACCGTTAAGTGCTAAGTCGTACTGATGGATCCAACATCAGTACGACTTTACTCACAAAGACTTAAGTGCTGCTCAATTGGAGAAATACCATGTTACCCCTTGTCGAAGCACACACTTTTTCGCTCGGTGTAGCCGCCATCACGATGGTAAACTCTATCTCTTTATTGATGGAGAACGCCGTGCAGAACGAAGCTCGAGGTCAGATGATATCCAGTGCAAGTGTCGCACAGTGCTGTGCACTCATTATCAGCTCTGGCGTAGCTTCCGTTAAACCAGGATAAGAAAGGAATTAGCAAAATGAGTACAGTAAACGACCAAATCTCTGATTCAGTGAATCAAGTTAATACCCTATTGACGGGCTCTGCTCCAATGCAATCTATGGGCATGCTCAATATTGCAGCAACCGAAACTATGGGGATGTCGATGTATAACGCCGTCACAGCACAGCAAAACGCGCAAACTTCGGCCTCTGCTGCTGCGGCAGCGAGCTGTGCAAAAATGCTACAGCAATCACCGCCCAAACCAGAAAAGCCCAAAGCGCCTGAAGAACAACTGGATCTAAGCAAAATTGAAGAGGTAGTACAAAAACTCCTGCACCAATACCTCGACCCTGATAGCAAAAAAAGCACTTAGAGGTAAACCCAACATAACTTAAATTAACTGAGGCAAAGCATATGAATGAGTTAACAAATGTCGGGCCATCAACACAAGCGACGCTTGATATCATCAAAAATGCCAGCTTAAGCGGCGAGCTAAATAAACTCTCTGGTGCCGGTAAGGCTTATCAGTCAGTTTCTCAATCAACGGCAATTGCAATTCAAGATGCAACCGACAACCTAAGAAATATCAATACCATGGCGACTACCGCAATGGGGGTTGCGATTTCACAAATGCTGGCAACTGGTAAGATCGAAGAATACAACAGTATCATCGAAGCGGCTAACAAGATGGTTGAAAACGGTACGAAAAACTTTGGCGATGTCGGTAGTTCTGCCAGTGATCTACTCAATAACTTTCCAAGTGGTGGAAGCTAATGGGGGCTCACGTCACTGACGCTAGCACGGGAGGCAAGCATGACGATCGTAGTGAATAACATAGAAATTGAGCAGTTGGCGCAATTTTCCGACAAAACGCAAACCTTGATCCAATTTTTAAATCAGGGAAAAGAGAGTGTCAACGCCCTCATACAACAGAGCGAGATAATGCGCTTTTCATCAGAAGCGCAATTTATCGAGCAGCTTTACTTGGGATTGATGAATTCAACGTTGATCTACTTACATCATATTCCCATTTCAATCGATGTGAAAAAACTACTCGAGTTGACTACTAATGATCTCAGAGACCTCGCGACCTTGAGCAATCGAGACTCTGAAAAAGGCAAAGCAATTTTAGCTGATCTATTAACCAAATATCATCTGTTAGATAGTACGATTCTGAACAAAATTGCACTATTTTATCGCCGTTATAACTTGAGTTACCATGCTCTGGGTTGGAGCGCCTCATTTAAGGATCAACTCAACTTATACCATGTTATTTGTTATTGTGAGCGTTGCTATGAACTATCAAATCAAACCGTTATCCCAGCTTGCCAATGGGCAACTCAGCAGGCACAAAATCTAAGTGAATTTGCTCGATATTTATGTATTTACCTTGAGTGGAAAAAGCGCTCACCAAGTCCTATTAGTGCGCTAAATGACGCAATTACTACCCTCTCTCCGGTGGTTAATGCCAACTTAGATTCTCCTATGGTCACCTACGAACTTCAAGCTATTGATCTACACAATGCGATTAAGCAATGGCATGAAAGTGGAAAATATCTGGGCTTTAGTAGTTTCAGCGCAGGCTTGCTTAATATCGTGCTTAACATAGACCTAGGTAAGGGCGATTTAGTGCAAGCTGCAAATGACTATCTTGAAACGCTTCAACATACGCTAATCAACTCATTAGCAAAAGACAGCTATATCTGTCAGGCCGGCCAGTGCCGGCACTATTTATATGACCTATATCACAGTGAAGCGTTGCTTGATGTTGATAGCCAAGGCTGCCTGAGTGTGCAAACTCACTGGCCGCTGGTTGCATAATAAGAGGACTGAACAATGAATACTAAAAATCAAAAGGTTACAGCGCTTGGTGAACTTTCTCATGCTGTTATGCCGAAACAAATGAATAGCATTTTAGCCGACATTGATACCATGCTTAACCGCGCACAACACACAATAGATATGTCATTACAGCAATCTTCACAGCTAATTGAACAGTCTCGTCAACACCTCGCCAGCATTCATAATGCGCTCGAGAATGAGACCCAGATAAACCAATCTGACGCTCACGAAACGCCCTACCAAGATACATTACTGCAAGCTCAAGTAACACAATTAGAAGACCAACAAGCACAGATAGAGCAAGTATATACGGAGCAGGAAGTCGCAGCTCGCCAAAGTGCTGAGGCCGCACAACAAGCGATGGAAGAAACGCTAAAAAACATGGAAAAGCAGCTAATGCATCAAAATCAAGTCTTTCAACATGATGTAATGCAGCGCAGTGCTGACACGCAAGGCGAATAAAACAAGTTGCAGGGAGCCTGACCACAATGATCCAGATAGATTGTAAACCTATAGCCTGGTTACCAGACGAAGACGTAAAAATTGCAGCAGCAAATAAACAGATGCAAGCACTCATGGCGCGTCTGGTAGACGCGCCTAAATATCATACGCTGACAATTGAAGATAGAAAGCAGCTTGTAAGCGAGGGCTACGCTCCTGACTTAGTAGATAACCTCGTATTTATCACGCTCAGGCTGACGGGCTTAACAGAAGACTTGGTTAATGTGGGGTTTAACTATGCCGCTTTTGATACAGCGCTATTTGCATCCGATCATTTGAAAGCTCACTTGCAACAACTCAGTAATGGCTGCTGTGCCTATTGCGAAAGCTATTTATTAGCGACAAACTCCGGTGAAGTTGGCCACTTCAGGCCTGTTGAGTTACTGGAAAGACCGGTTTCAACACATTTAGGCGTAGTGGCGACCTGTTCGCCGTACTTTTCATTGGCATATGATCAAAACAACCTACTTTTTGTCTGTAATGCTTGTCACGAGCAATATAAAGGCGGTCAATTTCCACTTGTTGGCAAACGTGCGCCACTGATTAATATCGAACAAGAGCAGCCCTTACTAGTCTGCCCTTACCTAGAAGATCCGAGACAATTTGTCCGCTTTGACCCTCAATCAGGTCGAGCCTATGCCTTTGATGTTTTGTCTACTTTTTTGATGGACAGCAAATCTATCAGTCACCGTGAAGCCGAGCAGCTTGTTTGGTCACAGCCCGAATTACTTAAAGAGTCACACGACTTGATGGAATCGCCTGCGTTTACGAGATGGCTTCAGTCATTAGACAAGGATAGCGCAATACAATTAACCAAAGGTCAAACTACGATTGAAATACTTGGTTTAAACCGCTCAGAGCTGGTTATTTCACGTCTGAACGCAATTGGCCAATTACATTTTGCTTATGAACGCTTTAAGTTAAGTAAAAATGACGATTTGCCAGCCTTTATTGACTCGCTCCCGCTTTTGCAATACCGAAGTTTGGCTATAGATGCACTACACACTTGGCATAACCAACAGAGTCCTCAAACAACCGCAGACAATACCACGACTCCTCAAAACCAGCCATCCAGTTTGCCATTTCCAAACTGGTTTCGAGCGTCATTACGCTATTGCGTGGAAGAGTCTAACCTTGCGGATAACCACAAACGGAACTTAGTTTTCCTTTCCGCCAACGATAGACTCTACGGTCAAAAGGCCAAAGAAAGATGTGTATTTCTGCCAGTAAACTGGAAACAGGACAAGCATAAGCTCATCAAAGTGCGCTCCCAACGCAATATTTGGGAAACTTCTTTATCTGAACTAGCTGACTCGCGGCCGCTAGAGCTCATCAATTTGTTTACTCATAACGATGTTTGGGTTGAAGGCCCATTCGAAGCACTGCACAGTGCATAAATTAACCATTAGTAAGGATATTCCATCATGACCACTCAAAATGAACAATCCGTTCTCAGTGCAGAACAACAAGCAATGCAAGCAGTATCACATGCTGAGGTCGCCACGGCAGCTCAGTCCACAGGCTATGCGACGGCAACGCCTTCTGAGGCTGAAAATGTCGCTAACAACGCCGTCGTCGCAGCAGATCAAAGTGTCTATCAGCAAGCGTTTGATGCCCCTGCCACCTCAACCCCAGATGAAGCAGAGCAACAAGCAACCCGAGCTGTTGAAACTACTGAATAAAAGTCACAAATACCCGGCTCAGTCGGGTATTTTTCATGAATACCTCCTTTCAGTTTGCAGTAACCTTACGAATAAATACCAACGACTCCAGACTTTTTACCAATCGTTACCGCTATACCATGCCTATAGTAAAAGTATCCAGCAAGCACGAAACAACACGATGACATTTTATCAACTCACGACCAAACAGCGCCACATTACCGGAACGGTAAAGCAGAACCCCGCACGTCAGCGAAGAGCAAAAAACGTTCCTCTTCAGAGCTGCGCTTTACCAATACGCCTCAGACGTGGCATGGAAAAACTATCTGGTGTTAATTTGGCTAATGTGCGAGTGCACTACAACTCGTCAAAACCTTCGCAAGTACAAGCCCATGCATATGCTCAGGGTAAGGATATTTACTTGGCCCCAGGTCAAGAGAAACACCTTCCCCACGAGCTTGGTCATGTTGTTCAACAAGCGCTGGGGATAGTAAAGCCCACCACAGAGGTAAATGGCATCGCTGTAAATGACGACCCCACTCTGGAGCAGCAAGCAACGGACTGGGGAAAATTGGCATTATATTTAGGTGAGCAGATGAAAAAATGTAGGGACGATTTTCCGGTAAACATAAAAGTCAGCTCCCTTTCACTCCCAATTTAAAGTAAGGGATTAAAATTGACCTAAACCTATTTATTAAATTAGTGGGTTTATTTTAAATTCCATACTGAAAATAGGTAATTCGGCAAAACTCATTTTCAGAAAACCAGCTGTTATCTGGATTGAAAATTACCTCTCACAATCACAAATGAGAATCGGAGAAATTAGGCTCATGTATGCACAATTGAAAAAATCAAAAGGGCATAACGGTATATTAGATTGCAATTATACCGCCACAGAAAATAGTTCGTTAAAAAAGAGTAAGGAGAATTTAGATGCTAAAGCAGCTGCAGTGATCCAAAAAGTGGGGCTCTATGATTATCTCACTGGTAATCTAACTGAAGATGAGAAAGATGGGCTATATCTCCGTCGCTCAAGTTATAATCCGCTGAATTGGATAGCTCAAAACAAGAACGAAAACTTTGAACGAAATAATCAAGCTTATCACTCTACTTCTGTGCATGGTGCTCAAAACTCGCTACAAAATATCAGAAATAGACATTACGCAAATCCCGGAGGCCCCAGAGGTATGAGTGCAATGATGAACACTCTCACAGGTGCCGTAGGAAATATTAGAAGACAGCAACATAGCAGTCGCTTTGCATCCTCTAGCTGGGAAGCTCATGTAAGAAATGAAGCTAGAGAACAATTCAATACTGCAGCAAATGCAGTTGGTCTTAATGTAGTTTGGAATGATACCCCTCCTCCGTTTCGTGCTGTGATACCAGGTCTTAGCAGATCAATGTTCTTCATTACCTACTCGAATCCAATCACTGGTAACTACGAAGTTGGCGTGACCTCCAATAGGCCAAACATTGGCGCTGAAAGGCGCTCTCAAGTAACAAATGTTGCTAAGGTAACAATTAACTATTATCAATTACCAGGAAATCGAGTATCTGCATGGATAGGTCAAATGTTCCCAGTGCCTATAGCCACTCATGCAGATAACACCGGTCCGGTACAAGTTGCAAACTTCCACGGAACGGCTTGGAGCCTATCAGATCTTAGTCCAATAAATGATTGAGTAGAAAGGTCATTTTCAACATCACAGACAGTCGAAAAGGTTGGCGAACACTAGTTAACCTTTTCGACGCTCAGATCGATTCGCCTACCGTTTTCTAAAACGCTATGTCTAACGGCTTATCATCCAAATATGATCCATTACAGTAGCTGGGCTAAGATAATAGTCTGCCAGTAATATTTCTCTCTTATTTTAGTACTCTCATATATAAGGAACAATGATGTCTAAAACCATTACCTACTATAATTCAGGTGCTATTCCTTTGGCCAATGCCGGTGAGCTTCCTTACGATGTAGTAAACTTGGCGTTTTTATCTTCGGCTTCAAACAATCCGTTTAAGCTAATTTTAAGCGGTGCAATTGCTGCCACAGAGACCAGCTTCACAGCTCAAACGGTAGAATCGATACAAACCATGCAGCAAAATGGGCAAAGAGTATTGATCTCATTTGGTGGTGGCGATATGGATCACAACGTATATTACTCGTTATCCCAAGATCCAGACAGGCTGGCTGATTCCTTGGCGGACTTTGTTAAAAATAACCATCTGGACGGCATTGATATCGATTATGAAGATAGTGCTGCATTTATCGCGAATGCAAGTTATGACGGCGTACAGTTTCTCATATCTTTAACACGGGCTCTGAGAAAACAACTGCCCTCACCCCGCTACTGTATTTCCCACGCCCCGCAACCTCCTTACCTAGAGCATGGTGGTTACATGGCAGGTTATCTTAAAATAGTCGAACAAGTTGGAGAGGATATTGACTGGTTAAACGTTCAGTTTTACAACAATCCACCTTGGAGCGCATGCCCAGATCAAATCGTTAGTTCCTATATGGACTATATCAAGCTACCGAATATGTCTGCGAAGAAAATTATTGCAGGATTCCCAGTGACAGCACACGATGCAGGCTCTGGATACATGCCGGCAGGGACTATTATTCAAGCGGTTATTGACCCCATTCAAAACACCACTGAACTGGGTGGTATTATGAATTGGCAGTTTTCAAATGACGCAAATGGCGATTGGATTAAAACCATCAAAAATGCACTTAAAAACTGAATTTTGCTTCTATTCTTTGGCCGCCTTTGTCGGCCTATCTTCCTACATTCACCCCAATAAAAGCGATAAAGTAAAATATACCAACCGAAAAATAACTTTTACCAAGTTGGTAAAATCAGCCTCTCTTATAGTTAATTCAACCAATTTATCTATTTGGTTGCTTTCACCCTGAATTAATTAAACGCATTAAGTGAGACGAGATTATGAACGCCAAAAAACCTTTAGGTTCAAAAGACGATCCAAGTTATGTCAGAGTAACGAATATGCCAGATCCTAATCTGGCCTACTCCAGTGTTGCCCACCCAGGTGCAAAAGGCTTTATTTATAACGGTACCATGAAGCCAAGTGTCGCAGACAAATATAAAGGCGAAGGTTATAGCTTTTGTATGCGCAACCTTAACACACAGGACAATGAGTGGGATGTTGCGCTAACGGCTCAAGAAACCGACAGAATAACGGGCACCAGTGACAAGCACGGATACGCGCTGGCATTGATGCCGATGTTTATCCTCAACGTGTCTTCTATCAATAACACCAATAACAATCCTCTTGATATAGCTAACAACGTTCTTGACCTGTTAAATAGCGCCTCTATTCCTATCGGTACGACAGTCTGGCTACAGCTAAAAGACAATGACAATGGTGCTAAATCTGACCAAATACAAGAAATTGAACACTATATATTTCAATCAGGTTATTCAATAGGTATTTTAGGCGATGAGGTTCAGCTACAGCAGCAAACTAACGGCCGTGTACTTGAATCAACCTATACTCCATTTGAAGAATCAAACAGTGGCACTACAATACGCACAATTATGATTGGCGAAAACTCAGGTACTTACCCAATTTACTGGGCACTTCAATGAGCTTTATGTAAAGACTGAGCAGGATAACCAACTCGCCTGCTCTTTTACGTAACCAACCACCTCTTAAATAAAAAAACCTGCAGCAATTAGTCTGTTATACCAACATAATCCCTAAAGTTGCCAATCACATTCGCAGCCGCACAAACTACACTGTGGAACGCTTATTTAAAAAATAAGGAAGTAAAATGTGGCAATCTAACTTTGAGCCTTTAGCTCAAACTCCCTCCAAAGCGGCTTTAAATGCCAAAGACGTAGAACAAGAGTGCGACTGGCTGCAGCGTGCTATTCAATATCGTGTGTCACATTACTTTGGACAGTCACTCGATAATACTGAACAAGAATTTCCACTGCCACCTACGCTAGATAACTCAGACTCTCAATTTGCGGACTTTATTACCCGCAGCAAGCCAAACCTGATTGAAAGATTATTAATTATTCTAGCATTTGTTCCGGTTATCAAAGCCCCTGTACTCGACATTTTCCTGTCAATCAACGAACAAACAAACCGCCCTTTTAGTGAGTTTGGTATACAAGAATCTCAAGGGCTGATATTCACAACGGGGATCACAGCGGCATTCATTCTTGACGGAAATAATCTCAACACGGAGTTTGATGTCCTTCAAACGATCCATTCAAGCCAATTATTTAACCTTATGGTGGACAGTCATAGAGAATCTGAGGGTATATCACGATTAAACATCCCCTTGGTTCTTAAACCCGAGTTTATACAAATGTTCACGACTGCAGAGCCATATCGGCCAGAAACAAGTCATCAGTTTCCTGCAACCCAAGTAAACACAGCGCTTGAATGGGATGATGTAAAGCTACCAGATACCACTCGTCATCAGTTAAACGAAATTATTACTTGGGTTCAATATGGCAAGACATTACAAACGCAATGGAAAATTGGTAAACAACTCCGCCCCGGTTACCGTGCACTGTTTTACGGCCCCCCTGGAACAGGAAAAACCCTAACGGCGAGCGCACTTGGAAAAATACTAGATAAATTAGTCTATAAGGTCGATTTATCGCTGATCACCTCAAAGTATATTGGAGAAACAGAGAAAAACCTTGAACAGCTGTTTAGCCTTGCAGAGCATCGTGACTGGATACTTTTCTTTGACGAAGCGGACGCGCTTTTCACTAAGCGCTTAAAAACCAGCTCTTCTAACGATCAGTTTGCTAATCAAAATGTCGCCTATCTGCTGCAGCGTATTGAAAGCTTTAGCGGTGTGGTGATCTTAGCGTCAAACTATAAAGATAATATCGACGACGCGTTTTTTCGCCGATTTGAATCGATTGTCCAGTTTCAAGCGCCAAAGGCTGCACAGCGACTAGAAATTTGGCAAAGCGGACTTTGCCACCAATCTCGCCTATCAAGCAATATATGTTTAAACAAACTTGCAGAGCAATATCCACTGAGTGGAGCCGATATTATCAATGTATTACGCTTTGTATCATTAAGATTACTCAGCGAAGCACGCACAGAAATAACCATGACGGATATACGTGAGGGCATAAGTCGACTTTCTAACTATCAAACTCAACTTAGGTGGTGATCTCATCACACTCACACCTTTTACTTTTTCATAGACTGGTTAAACTCACAATTTGCAAACATCATAACTTCTACCAAGTTGGTAAAAGCGGCCCGCGATATAGTTAAAAATGCCAACTCAGTTGGAAATGTCAATTTATGCCCACTTTATCAATACGGTTTAGTCAGCAGGTGACTTAGCTAAGAGGCAAGTTCGCTGTGAATCAAAAGCTGACAACGAATAAAGCATTCCTTAGCTGATAAACGGGTTGTAATTTAAACCTGTTTGATGGACAGGCATAGCTAATGACTAACCCCATTGCGAGAAAAGTATGGAGCTCTCATGATGGGGTTATTTTTACACCGTCAGTACTCCCTTAGCTCAGTTGTACAGCCGCAATGCGTAAAAACCACCAAACACTGTTAAATATTACGCATTTTAAAGTCGTCCAATCTACCATAAAAACAATTAGTTAAACCAAAACATCTGTGACGGAGCGGGCTACATTATCCTTTAGTTATTAACGCTAAAAAGCAACTAACCATTAAGGAAAAAATCATGGCATTTCCAACTTCTGTAAACGACCAAATCACTGACTCAGTCACCCAAGCAAACGTAAAAGTACTAGGTGATGCTCCAGCAATGTCAATGGGTAACTTGTTCCAAGCAACTTCACAAGCGCTTGCAAACGCAGCTCATAATGCAACCACAGCTCAGCAGCAAATGGCTGTTACAGCTCAAGCTGCCACCACTATGGGTGTTACAACCCTCTATTCGATAGACACAGCAACTACAGGTATTGCAACGAAGAAGATCCTTGCAAGTAGTTAACACCAAAGTGAAGTGCTGTGCTCCATCAGCACTTCTTCATCAAAAAAGAGAATAATATGAGCGAATTACACCCTGAGGTCACCTCAGCAGATCCCACAATTTGCAGTTCTGGAAAAGCTGAAACACAAGATAGCCAAACTTGTGACTCAGACACTCTTGGCATAGCGCCGGTAGAGGCAAACGATGCTAGGCTACCGATCGCCCCGCAAGACCTTGACTCATCCGAGCAAATGCAATCGCAGGAAATTCAGCACCCTGCTTCCGTGCAATGCGCCGCTTTTGACTACATTTATGCAGTGGGGCAAATAGAAATTGTCTTTCCTAATGAGGGAATAAAAAAGCAATTTTTACAAGCCGCAATGGAGCTCGCAGTCGATGAAAGAGCCTATTACGAAGTTTTCACTAATAAATCATTGTCGATTGGCGATCCTAACAGAGACAAGTATCTTTATCTTGCTGAGCAAGTTTCTTGGATTTTAGTCATTCAAAAACAGCTAAGTTACCACTTAACTCCCGCGACAAAAGTCGAGTTAGAAGAGCTAATTGAAGCGCTACAGCCACCTAAAGATACACTGGATCTTGTGTATACCTGTGTCATTGGGCATTCCTCTAATAACCACGACACCAATTTAGCTGAGATAGTTTGTCATCAGGTATATCATCAAACATTGTCAGAGCTGCATAATACAATTCAAAAAATTTCCAGTGCGGAAACCAATGCCATTCAAGATGTGATAAAAGCACTAGAAGTCGAACCAAATGCAGGCCGTGATGACTTTGATAGAGCTAAGAATTTTGTTGCATTTCGCTATCCAGATATCTACTTACAAACCCATAAAATGCGTCTTGGGTCCGCAACCCTGCCAAGTGCTTCTCTAACCGACATCACGTTTTCCCAATTTGACGCGGTGTCTGAACATAAGATTGTTGATATTACGCTAACCTATAAAGAAAACGCTTCTGCTAAACATCATTATTACTTTTGTCGTATCGACGTGAGTGGCTTGTATCCTTTTATCAATACAGAAATACAACAATTCCTCCCGCTGCTGAATACGATGCCACAAGATTAATGCAAAGGAAGGATAGAAATGAAGACCTCAATTCACAATGATAAAACAGTGCCAATACAGTTTGCGCCTCATGACAATCATGATACATCTATTTATGCAATTGGTGTTATTCAACCAAGCTTTCCGACCTTAAACCTCGAAAAGCAATATGAAGCTGCTGCGTTGTCTATAAAGGCCAACCCCGAAGAATTTTATAAAGTGTTCAACTATCGCGTAACCATGGACAGTCAACCTCAGTTGAGTTACAGGCCATTTTTATATTTAGCACAGCAGGCAACATGGGTTCTTACCATAAACCTGGTAGACACTTACATCCTTGAGCCAGATACACCGACACAACTGAATGCACTGATCAATACAACAGAGCAAAAAAATACTTATGTGGTTATTGGCGAGCTAACAGGTGAACATGCCGCACAGCAATACGATGACATCGCTTTACCAACCGCCACCGTAAAACATCTAATTGCAGTTACCGATATCAAAGTTCCAATACTCAAAGATGGTAAACCAGCCAATCAACAGCTTGAACTGCCAGCACTTAAGCCCACTATCGGGTTAACTAAAAAAGACAGAGCCAGTAACTATTTTTTAAGTCACTTCTATCAAATCGTCGTTGATAGCAGCCAACACTTATTGATTGATGATATTCAAGCTATTCAATTGCAACACATACACTCTGAACCAATGCGCCACGTTGTTGAGTTTATTCTGTGTAGTTCAGATCGTAGCCGCTATGCCTGTAATATCGACGTAACCAACCACTATCCTTTTGTTTCATCCAGACTAGCGCCATTTGCGAAAAGTATTTAGGGAGGCTTCATGAACCAATCATTATCCACTCAACAAAATTTGCCACTTAGTCAGAGGTTGGCCAACGGTGAAACAAACTCAGAACCTTCAACCGTATCCACAAACTTTGTCTATGCCGTTGGTGTGATAAATGCCCAATTTCCGACCCTTAATCTAGAAAAAGAGCTATATCAAAATAGCTTAATGGGCAACCAAGAAACACAGCTTCCCATGTTGGAGAACGTCAATGATGACATTGCGCTACAAAGGCTCAACAGGAATAAACAACTTAATCAAGAGCTGTTTAAAGGCTTAAGTTTAGGTAAAAATCGTTACATAGCGCGCAGCATGAAATGGGTCTTGGATAATCGCTACATTGAGCAACTTTATACTTTACTCATTCCAACGGATGAACTGCTAACTCAATGTATTACTGCACTAGATCGAACAACAAATGGTGAAACCGGACAAGTGGTGATTATCGGCGAAATGCACTCACCAAACACAGTACTAGTTAGTGCAATCATTCCAGTGATGGCACTGCCATTTGGTGAGGTGTTACACGGCGTCAAGGCAAATAACGATCAGTTTCAAAACCTTGTTACTGAAATAACTTCGCTCAATATATCTAGAGGTAATAGTGACGCAATGCGCGCGTTAAACTATGTACTATATAACAACCCTACGATATACCAACAGTCATTTCACCTTTACTACCAAAGCCGCCAAGATGGTCCTAATCCCAATGGTTATCAGCTGATCAATGTCGACGTCAATGTTAACAACAGTGGAGATAGAGTTGCTGCAGATGTTATTTTTGTCTATCAAGGGATTAATACTGGCGCGATGCAGTTTTGGCGCAGTCGAGTAGATGTCACTGGTGAATATCCATTTGCCGTGTCGAATTGGGAACAATATTTACCAAGCAACCACAGTTAACACGATAAAATATGTAGTCTGTCTCAAAACGTTGCCTGTCCACTGATTTTTATTATGATTACAACGATATATTGCAAAGCTGCGCAGTTCTTTGCATAAGAACTGCGCGGAACGTTTGGCTATTGCTTTTCTACTTTGCCATCTTTCATCACAAAGATGACGTTTTCCATCACACTAATGTCTTTTAGTGGGTTACCTTTAACCGCGATTATATCAGCAAGTTTTCCCGCCTCAAGTGAGCCCAATTGTGTATTTTGCTTGAGTAACGTCGCTGAGTTAATAGTGGCAGCCTGTAAGGCTTGTAGCTCAGTCATGCCAAATTTCACCATGCGGCTAAACTGCTTACCATTGTCACCGTGAGGATAAACACCAGCGTCAGAGCCAAACACCATATTCACGCCTGCTTTTACCGCTTTTGTAAAACTAGCACGCTGAGTTTCACCCACCTTACGTTCTTTATCCAAGCTTTCAGGCAAAATACCTGCCTTTTCGCCCTCGCCAAGGATATATTCCGTATTGTAGATGTCCATAGAAAAGTACGTGCCTTTGTCTTTGGCTAGCTGAATGGCTTCATCATCAACAAAACTTACATGCTCTACTGAATTCACACCTGCTTTAATTGCAGACTTGATACCATCCGTGCCGTGCGCGTGGGCAGCAACCGTTAAACCGCGTAAGTGTGCTTCGCTCACAATCGCCGTCATTTCCTCTTGGGAATATTGCTGAGCACCCACTTTAGTGCCTTTAGATAGTACGCCACCCGTTGCACAGAACTTGATTAAGTTAGCGCCATATTTAATATTTTCACGTACCTTTTGCCTTACTGCCCAAGGACCATCAGCCACCCCTTCTGAAAATACTTTATGCTCATGGGTTAGGAGGTTGTTGTCACAATGGCCGCCAGTGATCCCAAGTGAAGGACCTGCTGCGTTCACACGTGGGCCTGATACGTCACCATCAATAATGGCATCACGCAGTGCGATGTCAGCATAGCCAGCAGCACCGAGGTTACGAACAGACGTAAAGCCCGCATCTAGTGTGCGCTTGGCGTTTCTAACACCAGTAATTGCCGCACGAGGTGCAGTGCGTTGCAACCTTTTGTAGCCATGAACATGTGCGTCTGAAGTTAGGTGGACATGCATATCAAATAGACCGGGTAATAATGTGTGGCCACTTAGATCTATCACTTCGGCACCTTTTGGATAGGCTTTACGATTTGATTTTCCGACTGAGATAATTTTATTGTCTTCAACGACCACCGTTGCAGGGGAGATAAGCTTGCCTGTCACCACATCAATCGCAGAGTCAGCATTTAAAACATACGTTTGCGCGTACACACTGCTTGAAACAAAGAGTGCCGTGCTCATCCATATTTTTTTATTCATGTTACTTCCTCATTTTTTGCTTGAGTGTAGAAAGAATATGGCTTGCAAACAAACCGATCGCGACCAATAACTGTTCCTATTTCAAAAAAACTATGTTTTTCTGTCTATTATCACTTTGTTAAACCAGAATAATGCAATGGCGGTTATAGCTGCGATAGCGGCAAATAGCCCCCACATTAACTTTGGTGCCGCCATTTCTTGCACCAACACTTTATAGCTCCAACCAGATAAAAATCCAGCAAATAAGAAGCCCAGCGCCATAGAAACAAAGTAGTACCCCATATACAACGCAGCTTGAGATTGAGGCGCGATACTCGCGACATACTCTTGGCTTTTAGGAGAGGCAAGCATTTCACCAAGCGCGATAAGCAATATGACAGTGACAATGAGCTGACCGCTTAACCAGTCGCTATCGCTAAGTAATGCGATAAACGCAGCCGCCATCACCAGTAAGCCTGTAACTAACACATAAAATGGTCTAAATCGCTGACAGAGAAAGCTCACCAAAATTTGTGCGACTACGATCGCTGCAAAGTCTAAATTAATGAGATACTCAGGGTTGATTTGACGATATTGTACGAGTTGTTCAGCAAGGGCTTGTGCTTGGTGCTGTGAAAGTGTCTGTCCATTATCGTGAAGCGCATTTAGCGTTTGTAGTATCAACTGTATTTGCTCATGCGGGACATTCACTTTGAGATGAACCCATTCAAGCCTAATGGTTTCAATGGATACTGCGCCGCTTTCCTTAAGCTCGTTGAACAGCGCAAAAATGGCAGCAGTTAACTTATCAATATCAACATGTGCTAAAAACGCGACGCCAGAATCGCCAAACCACGCCAATATATCTCGGGTATCTGCATAATCACGGATATACACAGGTAAAGTATAAAAAAGCTGATTATAAACAGTCCAAAAGCCTGCAAGGATCAGCAAATATAACGCAAACGGCAGGTTACTCACCTTCATCGGTTGTTGCCACCAAGCTTTAGTCGGTGCTCGATTTATGAGCACTCTGTCCCACGCCCAGTTAGCTACTAACCATATTGCAATCCAAGTAAACGCTTGACTGTAGTTAGAAAATCCAACTCCTGCTGACATCAATAGCGCCAGTGCGACAAACAGCGTAAGTGCTAAACGCGTATTACCCAGCACCGACTGCGCGGTTTTTAATACTTGAGTAAAAGATTGCTTGGTTTTAGGTAATGTTTGCGGATCTTTGTAAAATAACATCAAGGGAATAAAGTTTATGGCAATCCAAATCGCCGACATCATAAATACCGCATCCCAGCTAATGGCTCGCATATATCCCGCAACCAATGGACCTAAAAATCCACCAATATTCACCATGGTATAAAAGATCCCAAACCCAAGACCACGATTACCATCGTTTGTGCTGTGGCTTACGGTGCCAACGACCACAGGTTTAAAGCAGGCGGCACCTAGGGCAACAAAGCTCAGCGCGGTAAAGAACGGCCAAAAACTCTGTGCCTGTCCCAATAAATAATAGCTTGGCGTCATGATCAAAAATGCAAAAAAGAACATCTTTTTATACCCAACGCGATCTCCTAGCGCACCAGTTACAACAGGCAAAAGATATAAAAAGAAGGGAATAATACCCTGTACCGCGCCACGCTCTATATCAGTAAAGCCAATACCACCTTGCGACTTCGGTGTTGTCATATAAATTGATGACACGGCGAAGAAGCCATACCAAGCGAGCCGCTCAAATATTTCCATGATATTCGCAATGTAAAAAGTTCGACCAAACCCAGACGGCGACGTTGACCGATTTGCCTCATTGAGATCTGGTTCACACCACTGCTGCTGATTTTGCATAATGACAATACCTGTTATCTTTGTTATTTTATATTGCATACAATATACACAAATAATAACGAGAGAAAAGTATCATGTCTTTATTTTATCTATTCCATACCTTTTATTGGCGAATACCCTCTATGCAAAAGCCTCGGCTAGTATTTGCTCCTCTAATTGCAATACTTGCTTTACTCAGCGGATGTAAAACTACGAGAAGCGATATTGCCGCTATTCCAAGCCCCGCTGATATGCGCTCTGAAATAAGCGTTAATGGTCGAGTCAGCACGTTGAGACACATTGATATCCAACATGTTGGTAAACAAATTCCGCTGACTTATAGCGATGGAAAAATAGCTAATTCGCGGGGCTATGACTGGTGGGTGAGTAAGCATTTTGCGCTAAAAAGTGACTTTCCTGAGGACAAAGTAAAACTCTATTTAGAATTACTAGAAATGTCTTACCCTCACTATGTTGAATTGTTTGGTATGGCGCCTGCAGCGATTGATAAAAAGAGAATTGCTGTCGTTTATGGCAGTTCACGCCAACGTACAAAAGAAGCCATGCTGGACGACGGTTTTTTGCGAGGCGTACATAAAACGGCTGGTGGCGAAACCATGTTTTATAACCGCGCAGGGTACAACTTTCCGAGTCATCGCCAGCATCACCAGCGCTACATCGTGATCCATGAAACCATGCATGCGTTTCATATGGCTCTGAACGGTCACTCAACTTGGGCACCCAATTGGATCACTGAGGGGATGGCAGATGCCATTGCAAGCCACGTATATGATCCAAATAAAAAGCAGTTAACTGTGATGGTTTTCGACCGTGCTCCAATGAATTATCTGCACTTAGGTTTACAGCAGTATCACCAAAATGGACAGCCATCTTTCGAAGCAATCAATGATGATCCATCACTCAAACGCGGGCTCAACTTTTTTATCGTACATTTTTTATTGAGCGACCCGGAGCGATATCAATATTTTAAACGCTTTATCGGCAAATTAATGGACGCAAACCCGCACTCTGAAAACACCTTGCCAACTGCAAATGCTCTCTTAAAACGGACCTTCCCCAATTGGCCCCAGCTTGAACAGCAGTTTGCAGCGTTTGTGCGCTCTGCCACGCCAAGTTTTTATATTGTCGATGGGCCTTGGGAGCAAAACGGTGCCACATATTGGCTCAGAAATACCGAAAGCAAAACACTTAATCGTCTCGACATTCATCCAAACTTCTCTTCTACACATGCCGTGATGGATTTTCCTACACCAGATAAAACACCTCTAATCAACTCACTTGATGAGAATAGTGTTGCAGCACTAATCGACTTCGAGCCGGAGCAGATTAGACGTGGGGAAATTGGCTTTGCGTTAATCGCTGATTTAACAAACCAAAGCTTAGATGCGCGTCTTGGACGCTCTGAAGTTGAAGAAGTTGATTTTAGTAAAGACAACTTACTGCAATTTACCCTTCAAGAAGGAGTAAAGTTAACGGTCTCAAGCAATCAAGCATTGTTTCCCGCAAAGTCTATCGCACTGCTGCCGCAATTACGCATGGATATCAAGCAATATCATCAACTTGCGCTCACGTTTTCAAAGCAGGACAATGCGCTAGTTATTAAAATGAAAACACAACATCATGAGCAACTGGCTAGGTTACAATTGAGCCAAATCGACATTTCAGCGCTTAGCTTGCAAAAAATCAGTCTTCTTGGCCGAAATAATAATCATAAAATAGCGCCCTACTTTGCCGCCCATGATTACTTGATCACGAATGAACAAACCACTAATCCCTGGCACTTTAAAGATGCATCGCTACTGCGCAGAGCCTTTAATACCTGTGTGGAATATAGCGCTCAGTTAAGTGACTGTATGACCCCACTTCGCGAAATATTTAGCAAACAGAAATCAAGGACAGTCACTGAAACTGAGAATAAAACCCTCAAGCGCTTGATGCAGCAATGGCAATCAACCCTTGGCGACGATGCGCTCTTTACGCTAAGTGGTATCAACATCCAGAACTACTTTTCTGATGGATTGCACTATCTTTACGTCAACAATCCCAGTATCCATGATATTGCGCTAACTTACGGTAACTACAAAAAAATTCTAGCTTCAGGTGAACACCGTGTTCTATTGCCAAAACATACCTTTCAGAACTTAGTGATTAGTTGGAACGGATTAACACAACAAAAGCCTCTTCAAACGCCAGAGAAACCTTTTGATGGGGTAAAAATGGAAGTAACTATTCGAGACAATATAACCATTACGCTAACCGGTCCCTATTCAGGTGCATCGAGTGGCATATTACGCGTCAGTTTTACCCCATTTCAATCATTTAAAAATGATGAGCCACTTTGGCAACTACCCGTTACCTTCGCACCTTATGAAAGTAAAACTTTTAACGTAGATAAGTTACAAGGATTAAAAAATGGATTACTTGAGATTACAGGCGAATTTGACGTTGATGGTGAACCAATTAGGCTGGTTAAAATAATCAATTTGTAGAAACAATTAGTTGAAAATCTGCAAAGCCAAATAAAGTAGAAACGACGGTTTTGTGCAAATAAGATTGTGCACTTTTCATACAGTACACACGACTAGCTGCTCCCTCAACCTGAGCGGGCAGTTAGACATTTACAACCGGATTAAATTGGCCGTCTACGTATGTTCATATTACGTAAAAAGTCGCTGGCTTTGCGAAATATTACTTCGCCGCCGTAAATTGCGATGCTCACAATAAGCCTCTATCGAATCTGCGCTACCAATCGCACCGTGAAAAGTTTGCTCAAGCTGGGTAGTAAGTTTCAGCCAATTACGTGCTTCTAGACCTAATTGCTCCAAAATAGGTTCTTTACGCGGATCGATAACCCCGGGTTTATCAGCACGAATGCATCTTCCTGTAGAATCAACTAAGTCTAGATATGACCGTAATTCAAAGGGTATACCTTTGTGCATATGTCTTTTGGTGTTTCCTAAAAACCGCGCTAGATACTTTGGCTGTTTGCATTTTTTTGCAAGCTCACACCTAAGTTTTATGCTGGTATGTTCTGAATCTTCGGGGTTACTAGCTAACTCTGCACGAATTGGATTTAAGTCTACGTAAGCCATGCATGCTAACAAAGCTGAAACATCAAGCAAGGCCTGAGATTTAAACCTCCCTTCCCAAAAGTGTCCGGTACATTCATCCTCTTGATTAGCACGTCGAGCGATGTGCTCATTAAGCCCTCTCATAAACCAGCTAATACTCGCTAAGCGGCTTCTGTATTCATTTATTTCTTTGCTCAACACACCTTTTTGCCCTTCGTTTAAGCATTCACCTTGTAAAAATTGCTGAGCGTGTGAAGATACCTTATAAAGCTTGCTCCAGCGCAGTAAAATGGCTTTATCATTGAGCCTTTGTGCTTTTTTATCATCGATATACAACACCACATGGGTGTGATTAGGCATTACCGCATAAGCACAAACATCCAAGCAAAATATTTTGGATAGAAAGAGCAATCGCATTTCAACCCAGGCTCGTCGATGCTCATAAGATTTGCCAGTCAGCATGTCTTCACCGCACAAAAAGGCTCGGCGGACGCAACGTGACACACAATGATAATAATGTGTATTTGACAAGTTGATTTGATACTTCCTTGCTAATCCCATTGTTCACTCCTTGAACATGCAAATGCTAATTGAAGAAATTAAAGCTTAGGCACATACCTTCAATTTGTAAACATCAACATAAATGTACCTGTCCATAGTTATTCGTTACTTTTTATTCCGAAAAATGGGGTGAATCTGCAACTTTCAGAGCTGTGCTCAACACCACGATTTACCGCTAAGGTTTTGGAAGAAAATAAATATCTCGGCTCAGGCCATCGTTAAATTGTTGCCGTCTTACCTTAACGCCACCTAGCTTTTCAACCAAAGCTCGAGCAACTCCATTATCATCATTCATGTAAGTCTCGACAGTTTCCCAATTAAATACATTGTAAGCGTGTTTTAATACAGCGAGTGAAGCTTCCGTTGCAACTCCTTGGCCTCTCGCCTCGGGTAGCACCCACCATGTTAATTCTTTTGGCCATTCTTTGCCTTGCCAAAAACCACATGTACCAACATAGCTATCATTCGACTTTAGTTGAATTACCCACACACCAAAACCAAGTAAATACCAAGAGCCTACATCAGCTTTAAGCCTAGCCCAAGTTTGCTCTATTCCTATTGGACCACCATACATTTTCGAAGCAGATCCGTCTGTATAAAATTTTTTATAGGTTTCAAAAGCGTCTTTATTGGGTGCGACCAATCTTAATCGATTCGTTTCAATCGTTGGGATCATATCTGCTATTCCTTTATTTTACGGTTTAATGTTGGTGTACAAGCAAAACAAAATAACACTGTATATAAAAACAGACATCTAGAATCAAAAGACGAAAGATTATGCAATTATCTAAAACGACATAGGTTAAGCTTAAGTCCCTGTCCCTTAAAACTTATAACTAGATAAACACCAATTTCGCATCCTGCAATGACTACGGTATCTAAATAAAGTAAATGGCAAGCTGTTAGCGTTAGGTCTTAGTCGTTGTCCTAACACTAACAGCTATAAAGATATGATTAATCAGGCTTTAGTTAATTAAAGTGGATGTCCTTTAAAGTGCGCTTTACAAATGGCGCTTTAGCTTTTCCATACTCATCTTGGGAGGCTATACCTTGCGCTATTACTAATTGCTTCTGAGTTTCATACTCCGCACGCGCGTCAGGATTACTGAGCATATAAGCTTTAAACTTTTCTTGCTTGATATGTTCTTCACTCCCTTTTTCAATAGCATGAGCATGCACTTGAAACAACTCACCTTGATACATCACCGCGATGTCTTTTCTAGGACGAGTATCAGGAAATGGATTATCGCTGTGCTGATCTTTAAAGCCTACATTTTTAAGATGTTCAACAGTTTGCGTTAATTGCCCGGGTTTGTATAACACAGAGATATCGATGATCCCTTTGCCGGCAACCTTAAAAGAGCTTGAACCAAAGTGTAGAAATTCAAGTTCAGGGTGTGCTAATGCCATCATCACTTCTTCTGCCACTTCAACAAATATTTCACGCCATGGATTAAAGCTAGCTGGGACTAATTGGTAAGGGACGAATTCAATTTTTGACATGCCTGTCCTTTTAAATTTTTATATAAAATAGTTAGAACCAATAAACTGGGTAATGCCGCTTGGGGTTGCGCGACATATTGTTCACAGACAGCGCGACCAATAACATCAGCAGAGCCCCCATCAACACGGGATAAAATGCATACATATATCCCAAGTTATGAACCGACTCACCACCAATAATGGCGATTAGCGCGGTCGCTCCACCGGGTGGATGCAAGGTTCGAGTAAAGTGCATTACAACAATTGAGAGCGATACCGCAAGCGGTGCTGCAAACAGACTCTCTTCTCCAAGCAAAATAAAAATGCTGACGCCGAGTAAAGCTGAAAAGAAATGCCCGCCCAGTAAATTCCTCGGTTGAGAGAACTCTGCCATAGGAGCGCCATAGAGTAAAACAGCAGTTGCACCAAAAGAGCCAATGAGCAATGCGCTGCCAACACCATATGGTAAAGCGAGGTTAGAAATCACCGTAATCAACAAGATCCCCACCATTGCACCAACCCATGACCAAAGGATTTTCTTAAGCGGTTTTCTCGGAGGACACACACCTTTGGAGGCCATTCTTTTAAAGTAAACTTTCATGCTACCTAACAACCTTCGAGATTTATCAATGTCATTTTGTCAACGTTTGTATCGCGTGTACCGCCCGCTTAGCATCATTTACGGGTACGAAAATATGATCATGATAGAAGCCCGCAATTACATTCGCGCTAATATCAACATTTTTCAGTGCATTGGAAAATGCAGCCGTTAATCCCACAGCCTCTAGGCTCGAATGCACTTGCAAGGTAATTTTATTCATCACACAGCTGTAATCCAATCCATGCTCGTCTGCCATTTGCTTGGTGACTACCAGCGTTAACCCCTCGCGCTCCATAAAGGTCGCAATTGGATTGAAAATTACACACTCAGCGAGGCTTTTTTGCACTGTACAAAATACAAAAGGTGTTTCATCAAGCGTCGGGGAAATGTCTTTTAATAATTGAGATAAATCGCTAATACCCGTCACAAGTTACCTCCCGATGTTGTTGATAAATCACGGCTAGGTTCAAATGCATCATAACGAGGAAGCGACGCGTCTAAGTCGTCCCAATTGGCTTTTGAAGAGACAAAATTATGTGATATTGGCCGCTCTTTGATATCCGAGTCCAAAATGCCAAGTCTTAACCTCACCCGTTTTGGATCGTTTTCGTTCGAACTAAAAATTGGACTTGCACAATGTTTGCAAAAATGGCGCTTTCTTCCAGGTTTAAACTCGAAGATGTTTAGTGCCTCTTCGCCACTGAGAATCACAAAATCACTCCACAGCACAAAGCCATTGGTCGCATAAGCCGTGCCTGTAGACTTACGACATAAAGAGCAATGACAGTGAATGATATCACTGATTGGTCCACGGATCTCAATTTGAACCGCTTTACACAAACAACTCGCCTTGTAAGCCATACCTACCCCTTTGTGTTTCTGGTGATCCAAGTATCCAATTGATTGGCGAAATTTTGCTTATCTGCTTGAGACAAAGGTGGTGGCCCTTGGGTTTGTACGCCGCTGGCACGCATCGTGTCCATAAAGTCACGAATATTTAAGCGAGATTTTATGTTTTCTTTCGTCAGCAATTCACCGCGCGTGTTGAGTGCGGTGCACTTTTTCTCAATGACTTCATCTGCAAGTGGAATGTCGCCGGTAATAACCAAATCACCTTCATTAACGCGCTTCACGATTTCATTATCCGCAATATCAAACCCCTTTGGGACTTGAAGCTTTTGAATAAAAGGAGACGGAGGCGTTTTTAGATATTGATTTGCAACCAATGTAACCGTGGTAGAAGTACGCACTGCAGCGCGAAACAGCATTTCTTTTATCACCACGGGACAGGCATCGGCATCTACCCATATTTGTTTTGCCATAACAACTCTTTTAAATTTAAATTGGCTAGAGAATACTAAATTTAGGGGTTAGGTTCACGCCTAAAATGAAACTCGTGTTCATCGTCATCAAACTGCACAAATCCCAACTTTTCGTATAAACGCTTCGCCGGATTCGCTTTAAGCACCGTCAATACCCAAGGCAATGTTGAGTGAGTTTCTATCAAGCTTTTAATGACTTGTGCACCAAGCCCCTTTCCTTGTTGCTGGGGCTCTATTTGCAGCTGAAAGAGGTAATAGTCATGTTCACGTTGTTTAAACTTAGCCAAGCCAACACACTTTTCGTTCACGTATATCAAATATGAGCTTGGGTATTCGTATAATACTCGGGCTTTATGCTCAGCTTCAGTCAAAAACAGTCCGGCACTTTCTAAGTGCGGCACCATGGTCGCTTTACGCAGTGCCACTAGGTAATCAAAGTCACTTTCTTTTGCCGGTATGAAGTGAATCTTATTCGTCCTCAATTTCGAATATTCCTTTTGCGTAAAGTACACCAAACCCAGATACGATGACATTCGTATCCGTCACTTCACAAAATAGCTCACCGCCACGTTTTGAAGCCTGATGTGCATGAAGTTTTTGTTTGTTTAGCGCCTTTGCCCAATATGGCGCTAACCCGGCATGAATTGAACCGGTAACCGGATCTTCATCGCCCCCATTTGCAGGCCAAAAGTAACGCGACACAAAATCAACGTCACTGCCTTTTGCTGTTATCACAACATCAAAAGGCGCAAGGGTTTTCAATTTATCGCTGTCGTATTCACAGCTGCGTACTTGCTGCTCAGTCTCAACAATCACAAAGTACGCTTGGCGATTTTTAAGTACCTGCGTCGGTGTTACATTCAGCCCTTCCAGCAGTGCGTCGGGGGCTTTCGTTAACTCAGGGGCTAAGTTCGGAAATTCCATCACAATGCGACCATCAGCCACTTGTTTAACAGTGAGTGTCCCGACTTTTTGGGTTTGAAATTTTATCTCACCTGATTTCCCCTTGTGATTAAAAAGCACATACGCAGCACCAAGCGTGGCATGACCACAAAAGTCAATTTCAGTAATTGGAGAAAACCACCGGATCTCATAATGATTGTTATCAATTGGCTTCAAAAAGGCGGTTTCGGAAAGGTTATTTTCGATGGCTATCTGCTGCATTAGGGCGTCGCTAAGCCAATTTTCAACCTCAATGATTGCAGCGTTGTTACCACCGAAACGTTTACGCGTAAATGCGTCAACCACAAAATACTCAACTTGCATCTTTTACTCCTTTCAGAAACACCTAAAAACACAGTATAATTTACTGTAATTAGAAGCGAATACAACTTAAATAAACGTGTATTGAGGTTGATCTGTGTGACCATGATGCACGTAGTTAAAATGAGTAGAACCAAGTCGAGGCTTATATGTTTACAGATGCTACCTTATCAATTTTATGTTTATATTCATTAGCAATGTTTGTCACTAGCCTGCTAATGATAGCGACAGCCCCTAAAACTGATGATGAGAAACGCAAACAAACCATCACTGAGTACACTATGTTTGCACTTGCATCTGTTGCAGTATTTTTTGTGTCGTTTTACACGCTGTAACTGTCAGGTGGGTCATCTCGATTGATGGCCCATGATCATGTCCTTTAGGCCTATTTTCCACTTTCAACCATTGCTTTTATCTTTAACGCCTTTTCGAAGTGGTCTAGTTCGTGAGTTTGTATCCACCAAGTTGCCGCTTCCATAAGTAATGCTGGGTCCGTGTTTTTATTGGCAAAAAAAGCGTAAAATGATACGCCAACGTTATCTCCTTTTTGTGCGATTTTTTTATCACATACTTCTATTATCTTGCTTCTTAGTGCTGAGCGCATTTTTCGTTAAATCCATACATCATGATCTGCGATAAGTGTACCACCAACATCATCAGTATTCACCACTCCACGCGGCTCTACACCTTTACGGTTGATTATCATTTCATCGGTGCACAAGATTAATCTTCTTCACAAGCCTCCCTCTCCCTTACGTCTAGTTCGGTGAAACTATTTCTAAACGTAAAGGCATAAGCCGAATCTCCAAAACGACGCAGGTAATCAAGTCTTTCTTTGGCCTCACCTAGCGTCGGGATATGACCCTCTTCAACCCACCACAACACGTAGGTTTCCTGTTCAGCGCGGTGAAACCATTCCTTTTTGCGAGCCAAAAACTCCTTATGCGCGGTTTTAAACATAAAATCTCTGAGCGCTTGCTCCGACTGCCATACAGACATGTTCACGATAATATTTGGATCATCAAACGCCTTAATCTCTGTTGCATTACCGGTTTCATCTTTTAAGCGCCAAATAAAGCCAGGGCTTTGCTCTGCGAGTAAATTAATGCGGTCTAAACTTTCTACAAAGTATTGAATTTCTGGCGCATCCATTTGGCATTTAGCAGTGGCTATATTGAGTTGTGCTAATTGCATCGACGGCTTTTCCTTGTGGTGAGTTGCTACATTCTCCCAAACTTCACAATCATACTACTGTTTACTCGCCGCCAAGTTAAGACAAAATTTAACCAAATAGAGATTTTTTCACCTTCTACATTTCGGGGAATGGATGCATATTGATGTATTGCACTATACGAGGTGCGTTTGCTGTATTCGCGCTACCACCATGAGGTAAAAACTGGTGCCAAATCACCATATCTCCGGCATTGGCTGCAAGTGCTTTGGAACCCAGTTGATGTAAGTATTCTGTGTTTGGAATACAGGGATCCCATGGAGCCGTTGCAAGCCATGACTCTAGCTTTGTATGAAATCCTGGCACAACCGTTGTTGCACCTTGTTTTTCTTCAGTGTCTGATAGATACAAAATCCCTTGCGTGCCAAACTTGAGTTGCTTAGAGAAATCTAAATCCCAATGTAGATCAGGACCTTGAAAACTAGATTGCGCAGTTTCAGGCGGGTTGAACCCACACTGATCGGCTGAAACTATCAGTTGTTCGCTTTGCCATAACTGGCTAAAGGCCTTATGAATTCTCATTGAATTCCGATTGTCTTCCAGTGCTTTATGTTGTACCAAATGCACCATACTGCGACTCAATTTTTCGTGGTTAACCTTATACCAAGTCTTTGGTTCTGCTAATTCAATCTCCAAATAGTCTTGAATGGCGTTTCTCGCATTGGCACAGCCTTCAGCACTCACTGCATTTTTAACGACGACATAGCCGTTGTCCTGCCAGCATTTCAGGTCGTCCTCAGTGAGTACATCCGGCATATTCTGAACAGCAGCTATTTTTTCTTGATAACTGTCGGGGCAAGGTAAGTGGCAGGTGACATGTTTTAGCAATGCTATTTTTTCACTACTCGGATGAGCAATTGTTACAATTGCATCAATAAAGCTATCGTAATCATGAGCATATTGAAACTGTAACTGATGTGCTTGAGATAGGCTAAGACCTAGTATATCGAAAGTCGTTTTATATAATTCGAACTCGATAGACTCTCCTTGCTGCTGTCTATTTGTGAAAGTGTTGTTGGCTTGAAGCCAGATTTTTTTGAGTATGGATAAATGATAAAGCGCTAGAGCAAGATTTACATCGCACATTATTTAACAACCATCCTTTAAAGTAGAGTTGTGTGTTCCCTCCTTAAAATTTTATTACAAAGACGTTTTTTTTCAATTTTTACGGCTTACACCTCATTACACTATACGTATCGCTAAACATGAGGATTCAGAAATGAAAAGAGCAGACTACTTCAATCAAGCACCTGAGCTTATTCAGCACTTATTGGAACAAGAGGAATTATTAAAACAGCAGGCCCATGCAACTTTTGGAGTCACAATCTGGGAGCTCGTTAAACTTAGAGCATCACAAATCAATCAATGCGCTTTTTGTATTGCAATGCACACTAAACAGGCACTAGAGTATGGTGAAACCACTAATCGAATTATTGGATTAAGTGCATGGCAAGACATGCCGTTATACACCAATAAAGAAAAACTGGCATTAGCGCTTTGTGAAAAGCTGACAAACGCACAAATGATTGACGACGCTTTCTATCAAACACTCAATGTAGAATTTGATGATAAAGCTTTGGCTACCTTAACTATCGCTATTAATGCCATCAACAGCTGGAATCGTATCGTGAAAATGTTTAAACCGAATGTAGAGTTCAATGAGCACAGAATTAACGCTTGAATTAATAAACCCAACAGGTGAAATCGCTACCTATGTGCAAGCTATCTGGTTTGCACAATCACACAAGCGCGGAGGAACTTGGCTTCCAAGCGACGGGGCAACTGGATTTATTTTCCCCTTAACAGGAATTATAGCCATTGATGGAGAGGTATTAACACATTCCGTTTATATGCAGCCTACCGCCACACAATCTAGAAAAATTAGCTACTCCGCAAAGGCACAGTTTTGCGGCGTGCGCTTTCACCCAGGAGGATTCGCACAATTACAACATGTTCAACATCCACTTGCATTGCCCGAAGTGCTAACTACACTTGCAGAAAAACTGCAGGACAGATCCGATTTTCTTACATTCAAATCGTTACTCGCACCCAGTTTAAATACACTTGTACCGCTTCATAGCTCGACATACTACACGCAAAAGCTCGTTAAACTACTCACTGCGTATGTGCCACTCAATGAGGCTTATGATCAAGCTCCGTTAAGTGCTAGGCAACTGGAAAGAAATATGAAACAACTCTGTGGCATCACCCCAAAACAGCTTGAGCGAATTTATCGTGCCAGACAGGCAAAAGAAAGACTACAAGCAAATCCGAGACTCGCACTTTCTCACATAGCACAAGAATGTGGATACTCAGATCAGTCACACTTTATCAGAGAGTTTGGCACGATATTAAAGATCACTCCCGCAAAGTATAGAAAGCTTATCGAATGTGCGAACAATAATAAAAATAGAACATAATCATTTAATAGATATACAGTTTCCTTTTCAAACCAACCCAAAACACCATTATAAAAATGGTACCAAAATTGAACTTCTCCTTAAATGATTGCTCAATAATTGCGCTTGATGATTTTTACACTATTATTAATGCAAACTGAACAAAAACAAACTACTTATTTTAGGCAAGGAGATATATATGGACGTTCAGCGCCTGACGGTTGGTCCAATCGTCGGTTACACTTCAGGGGATCAGGTTCGCATTTTTGGTCGAGCCGCATTATCAATCGCTGACCACAGACCAAGAAAAGCACATGGTGTCATTAGGTATAAAAAGCGCTCTAATGCGAAATATTCCTCCCCAATATATTTTAAGATGAATCCTAACTTTGACCTCACAGGTGTAATAGTAATACCCAACCTTGATTCTAATACCAAATACGAATATCAAGTTGGGTGGTTTTTTTCCGACTTAGATACAACCGAAATTAATGTTAAGAAAATCCTTAATTGGCAAAATATAGAATCTCACCAATTTAAAACTGCCTCAACAGACACTACAGCTAAAAGAAATATTGTTTTTGGCTCTTGTCGGTATGCTTTACGCCTGTTTGGAGGCATGTGGTGGGACGACAGAGGCGACAGAACATTCCGCTCTATATTAACGCAAATAGACGAAGGCAAGGAAGTCGATCAAGTTATCATGTGTGGCGACCAAATTTATGCCGATGACCTCAACTTTGTTGGTGCTGACACTTGTGTCGATGAATTTAACAGCAGGTATCGCGTAGCATTAAACACACCACATATACGTAAACTGATGTCCTGCACTCCGACCTATATGATACTTGATGATCATGAAATAGAAGATAATTGGCCATCATCAGCCAACAAAAAGGATTGGGTCACAAAGTTTCCTTCTGCAATACACGCATATACAACTTATCAAGCTAGCCACAGCCCGCTTTTTTCTTTAAAAAATAATAGGATCACGGGAACGCCAACTCACCTTTGGTACAGCTACCAAGATGGTTGCTGTGACTTTTTTATCTGCGACACTCGTACAGAAAGAGATATTTCACATACCAACAAAGAAATTATAGGTCCTAGACAAATGACCGAGCTACTCAGCTGGTTGAACAATGGTAATGGTCAGGTAAAAGTCATTGTAACTAGTGTACCTCCCTATGAGTCTGAATCAGAGGATAAGTGGCATGGATTTATCAATCAAAGAGATGAAATTTTTGAGTGTATAAACAGCCAGCAGATACCTAAGGTGCTGTTTCTTTCGGGAGATGTCCATGCCTGCATGGCATCTCAAGTAAAAATCAATAATGACATCAAAGTTACCTCAATCGTTTCCTCCGCATTTTTCTGGCCATACCCTCATCCAAATCGAAAAGGCTTCAAGCTCAGTGGTGTGTTAGATACCACTACGACCAATGAATACAAAGTAGAAAATGCTAGTGAGGTCTACCCTGAAGATGCCTTTACTCGTCTTTGCATTTCAACAGACAAGGTAAAGGTTGAGTTTTACTCTAGAAAAGGAAAAAAATTGGGCAGTAAAAGCTATCAATTTTGAAAAAAGATGCGGGAGTGCGAGCATAAACTGATGGGTCAGTCTTTTCGGTTGCTCGCAATCACGTTTTATTACAATGCTATTCCCCCGGCGCTTTGTTCATTTTACCTAAACATACTGCCAATAGTTTACTTGCTGCACCCCAAGATCAATGCTCCGCTTACGTATTCAACCATCACCAAGGTGCCTACATCAATTTAAACAAAGCAGAAATTTTATTAGTTGTTCTACATAAAACATTTTTAATGTCGCTAGCATCAGATTTAATCTTTCAAATTGAACCAATATTAAATCAAATCTGCGCTACATTAATCCGCTTTAAACCTCAAACACTTGAGGCTGCTTTGCTCATCAATGTCTTTAAATTCAGGTGGGTTTTGTAAACGTTCAACAAACGTAAGTGTTGGTGCCTCTCTGGTCATTTCATCAATCAAAAATTGGCTTGAAACATCAGGAGAATTCACACACGCCAACACTTGGGCATTTGGCGTAAGTAACTCAGGAAGCTTTCTTAAAATTCGTTGATAGTCTTTGGTGAGTGCAAAGCTGCCTTTTTGAAAGCTTGGCGGATCAATTACGATTAGGTCGTACGGCCCATATTTACGTACTTTTCCCCAAGATTTAAATAAATCATGGCCTAAAAAAGACACCTTACTGAGGTCGTGTTCATTGAGTTGGTGGTTGACTCGGCCTTGCTTGAGCGCCGCTTTTGCCATATCTAGATTCACAACATGGGCAGCACCGCCCGCAATCGCCGCGACGGAAAGCCCACAAGTATAAGAAAACAGATTAAGTACCCGAGCCCCCGCTGACTGAGCTTTAACAAACTCACGACCCAAACGCATATCTAAAAACAGTCCCATGTTCTGCTTTACGCCAAGCTTTAAGCCATATTTAAGTCCATTTTCTTCAACGATAGGCATAGCGGTTAATTCACCATACAAAACCTCGAGATCTGAGTCAGGCAAATAACGATGTTGCAGCAAAATAGCAGAGAGTTTTCCGTTAAATGCTTCGGTCTCCACAAGTGATAATAATGCCTGCTTTAACGACGCTATCAAGTCAACGTCGTGCTCCTTGAATAAAGAGACTAAGAGCTGACCTTGTAACCAATCTACTGTGATTTGTTCAAGCCCTTCATAGCAACGACCACGTCCATGAAATAGACGCCTTAGCTCGTTTGGTACGGCTTGGGTTTGCAGATGATTAAGTAGAGTCGATACAGGTTTTATTGCTGTCATGTCGGTGTCTGGTTATGCGTAAAGTTCGGCATTTTACTTGTTACTTCATAGCAAAAGCAAATGCCTAAGGTCTGCTTATCTTTCACGTTTATTTTTTGCAGCACAGAAAACCGGTCCTATGGACGCCACAACATCGTTGTTGCCCCGCTAAAACCGATTAACCAATTGAGATAAGAAAAATCTTCGTGATGGGAGGCAACAAAGCCCATTCTCATATAAAGCTTTTTTGCTTGAGGGTTAGAGTCAATGACATCAAGTCGTAAAGCGTGAAACCCGCTTTGTTTGGTATAGCGCTGCAGTGCCACTAAAAGCGCAGTACCAACACCTTGTCCTCTAACCGATTCTGCAACAGCAATGCCGTCCATCACCACTTCATTGGGCGCAGGCTTTCGCTCAAATAGGGTAAACACCGCTGCGGCTTTAACTCCGCCTAGCAAGCCTAATTCGTCAATGAGTCCAGTAAAGCCCATATTCGATGTAAAACCGCTTTTGCCATATTGAAAGCCCGCAACCCCCACTAACTTGCCGTCTGCAAAGGCAGCAAAGGAGTATTCTGAGATGAAGCTCTTCGCGATAATAGTGATCAGCTTATTGCGATCCGGCACTGCGGCTATGAATTTGCTACCAAACGCGTCAACATAAAGCTCAGCAGCCGCTTGCGCATGCTCAATGTCCCATCCTTGTGTTATTTCTATTTCCATACTTTACCTCAAGCGAACTTGTCGGCTTCAATATTAGGTCAAAATTAGCTTAGGTATGAAGTTCGAATTTGTAAAAAGTTCGAGTCGATTATGCATGTAACTTAATTGTTAGTTTGCGCCACACTCGTTCAACGGGTCCCACCTTATAGAATCGCCCGTAAATCACATTTAATATCAGCTGCCCTGCCATAATAACAAGCCATAAGAGCAAGAGCTCACTGCGACTTAGCGTATTATGTAATCCAAAGCCATAAAATATCACCACCAATAACAGTGACTGTCCAATGTAATTGCTCAGCGCAAATCTACCTACTTGATTTATCGCCTCCAGGGGTTTGAAGCGATGCAACCAACGGTTATATAGCAAAGATAACAAAACCAAGTAAATAATCGCTTGCAGCTCCCGGTTAAGTATAATGACCATTTGTTTAGCGTAAGACAGCACTGGAATATGTGAACTTTGCAGCCAATGAAAATAGCGAGCTTGAGTGGCATAACACGACACTGCAATCAAGCAAAGTAATGCCACAACCGCAAATGGGCTAAGTTTAGTCTTTGAGAACAATCCCCATTGAAACAGCTGTGAGCCTATCAGCATCATCATTAGCGTGGACCAAAAAATACTTGAGTAAAACAGCTTACCTTTGTGGACTTGCGGACTGTCGAAGTTTTCCTGCCAATACTCAGTTAAGCTTGGCGTTTCTTCCAAAGTACGATGGGTGGGTGTCCGTGGTTCGGTTTTATTGTGCCACCGATTAATCGCTTTTTGCTGGTCTCGTGTGCGAGACGCTTCGTCCACATTGAGTGCTGCTTGGTAGGCATCGTATTGGGCGTTGGTGCGCTCTGCTCTGCCAAAACCTGCAACTAACATAAATGCCAAACAAATTACTATGCTGACTTTGATGGCCCGGGTGCCAAGTAATATGACTGTGGTGGCAATCATTCCTATCACGGCATAGTGATAGAGAATGTCGCCACTCCAAATACAATAAGCATGAACAAGGCCGAGTATAAATAAAGCCACTAGCCTTGCCGCACTTAATTTAATCGCAAATTCAAATGGCTGTTTTTGAAGAATAATGGTGAGACCTGCGCCAAATAACATCGCCAACAGTCCGTAAAACTTGCCCTGAGCAAATACATAAACCCAGTACCTTACCTCACTGTCTATATCCGTCATAAAGCCATATTGGTAACTGCCCCATGGATTGGGATAAGCAAAGCTTTCGATGTTAATAAGTAAAATACATAGAATTGCTATCCCACGAATAAAGTCGAGGCTATTAATACGATTTTTTTCAGCACTAGTCATCTGAGTTACCCATGCGGCCCGACTGTCCATCATGGTGAGCTAGCTTTGTATTTTCGCTATCGAGCAGTGTAGTAATTTGTGCTACCTGCGCGCTAAATTCATCAAATTGCGTGTCACTTAGCTTAGTGTTTTTAGGTTGTTTTAGGGTGAGTGGATTAATGGCTTTTCCGTCTTTATGCACTTCATAATGTAAGTGACGCGCCTGCGACAGGCCGGTATTACCAAGATAACCAATCACGTCTCCTTGCTTTACTCGCGTCCCAGCCTTAAGGCCGTTCGCAAAGCCATTTAAGTGAGCATACAGTGTTTGATACCCTTTACCGTGATCTAACACTACGCGATTACCAAAGCTGCCGCCCCACCCAGCTTTGAGTACTTTTCCCGAGCCTGCAGCCATAATAGGCGTACCAACAGGTGCACCAAAATCGATCCCTTTGTGCATTCGGGTATAGCCCAATACTGGGTGATGACGTTTACCGAAGCTTGAAGATAATCGAGCACCGTTAAGCGGAGTTTTCATTAAAAAACTTTGCGCGAGAGTACCATCTGAGTGGTAAAAAGCGGTCGTTCCGCCATTATCAGTAAACCGGTATAAGCGGTATTTTTCTTTTCCTGAAAGTAGCGCAACATGTTGTAATTCTAAAGGTTTGGAGATTTGCTTGAGTAACTCTTTGGCTGCCACAAGCTGCTGTTCTTGAAAGACAAAATCAATTTGATCGCCGGCATATACTTCTCTTTGAAAATCGACAAGGTGAGATAAGGCCACAATACTTTGATTAATAATATCATTGGGTACCCCGATTTTACTGGCGTCCACAAAAAAACTAGAATCTATACTTGTCGATAAACGCTTTGTTTGCGTGACGGTTTCAAGTTCACTTAGCGATGCATGCCAGTGTTCATCTCCCCTTTTAATCTCAATAACCTGTGCAAATGCATATTCAAAGCGGATTTGCTGTACTTGTCCGTCTACAAGCTCTGCTTCTATTAACTGTCCAGCCTTGAGCTTAGTCAGTGATGTCCACGTACTCACGGCTTGTTCCACCAGCCAACTATCGCGGTCACTGAACGCAAACCCACTTAAGAGATTAGCTAAACTCTCACCCGATTTAAGTTCAAGTAAACGAATATCTTGAACTGGCTTTAGCTCCTGCCTGATTTGGATTTGGGCCTCGATTGAGTCTTCAACGGGTTCAATATGTACAACAGCTTGGTCTTGTTCTGGTTGCACCGACACCAAGGTATTCGCTTGCGTTTTATTATCCGAATGAGTCTGCTCGGGTTGTTTCGAGCAGCCAAAAGTTGCCATCATTGCAATGGCGATAGAAAGCTTTTTAATCATGTTAATTTTCCAATAAGGTCAGCGGATCAATGCGCGTGTTGTTATGCAGAGCTTCTAGATGTAGATGTGGACCAGTGACTCGACCGGTTTCACCTATGGTACCGATCACTTCTCCTTGTGATACTTGATCACCTACTTCAACATCAATGCTATCAAGGTGTGCATAGAGACTTTGATAACCATTGTCATGATGGATCAACACCACTTTACCGTAATTCTCAGGCAAGGTTTTATCATCAGCAATCGTGACCGTACCGCTGGCAACCGCCATCGCAGGTTCACCAACGCCGCCAGCTAAATCCAGTCCTTGATGTGCTTTATTGTGACGAAAGTTCGATATATGCCCAAACCTTGATGTTATTTCAGGTGTGAAGACTGGGTATGTCCATGTTTTACTGACCATCGCCGTTCCCATTGTCCATTGAATATTGCCATAGGCTAAACCTGAACTAAGCAACACAAAAAACCCTATCAACACAAGGTTACTTGGCTTCTTTTTAGATTTAAGAATAACGCTAAAACGCTTTTTATAATCATCTAAAGTCAATGAATTAGACGCGAAACTTGCTGTCATATTCATCGTTTTTGGCTGCGCAGCAGCTCGTTTTAAAGAGTTCATTAATGCTTTGCTATAAGTCAAAGGCTGAAGGCTGTGCTTCGCTATCGTCACCTCATCACAGCGATATTCCATCGCTCGAATAAAGCCCTGTTCCATTTTTGCAATAAACGGATTAAACCAAGCAAGCGTCGCGAGTATTCGCCAAATTACAACGGCAATATGGTCGCCCTTATCTATGTGGGTTAACTCATGCAGAATAAGTGCTTGCTGCTCTGCCTCTGGTAGCGTGTCAAATTCCACCGGCAAATACACTTTAGGTTGCCACAGTCCGAACACAAAAGGAGAGCAAGTAATTGGCAATTGATAGCAACTCCGTGCGCCCAGCTTTATTTTTGAGGCGGTACTACAGAGGCGTTTTACTCGCCAATACTGTCGCCCAAGTACCAAAAAATGAGCAATAAGCCCAACGCAATAGACTATAAATAAAGCCATGAGCGTCAGGTTTAGCCAGTCAGACCCAACTTGAGTGCGCTTCGTCATTGCCAGTAGCGGCTCTGCAAATTGTTGTAAATTGGCATTAAACAGTATGGCTGGAATGGCGTTCTGTTGATCCATATGTTCAAGTGGGAGCCAAGGCACAAAAGTCACTGCCAATACACTCCACCAAAGTCCTTTGTTTTGTACATATCGAGTAGAAAATTTCACACCAAGTGCATACGTTAAACCACTAAGCACCACCCACAGCAAGATCGAAAGTAATATTAGTTCCATACCTTACTCTTTATCACCTTGCGTTTTAGCTAACTCATCTAACATGGCTTCTAATTCATCTAATTCATCCGCTGCAATTAACTTACTATCTGAAAACATAGTAATCGGAAGAGGCTCATCCAACTCCATGATTTGCTTTGCAAACTCCTGGGCATAAAGTGCGAGAGTCGGTACCTTCGCAAGGACAGCTGAGTATATTTTTTTATTGCCTTGCATTTGCTCGGCGAGATAACCCTTTTCACACATTCTCTCTAGAGTTTTTCGAGTTGATGAGTAGCTCCAACTGAGCTTTGATCCTATTTCTGTGTGAATTTCTTTACCCGTTCTTGGCTGTTCACGCCAAAGGATTTTTAAAACGATTAGTTCGGTTGAGTTAGGTTTCATTGTTTTTCTCACAACTGCGACATATGTCACACATTAACAAACAAAAAAGTGCGACACAAGTCGCACATTTTGCTTTTTTGAATTTTCATCACGAAAAATGGCGACATTATCAACAGCACTTATACTTCAAGTTGATATGCAAAAAATGAGTTATCTGTAGTGCTAGAGCTAATTTGGGCCTGTTGACCTTTGCTGTTT